>DAOWIT010000062.1 GCA_030640765.1 Candidatus Latescibacterota bacterium
GAGATGGATAAGGTAATTTGGGTTTTAGCGGTTATAGCTCTTAAATAACAAGCAGTTGCGTCTAACAATCACCCTTTCTTTGCGCTAGCTTATCCATCCGAATCAGACGGATAAACTCATCTCCTCGATATTGCGATGTATCCATTTTGTTCCCCTTTCTCGGCCACTTTTCAAGTCAGAGTACAGCGTGGTTATCTTCTTCGGGCAGCAATTCCTTTTTGTTGTAACAAGATTATTGCCTGTTCGGCGGCCTCCTCGCTCTCGAAAGCCAGTCTCAGCGTGCCCGCTTCTCCCTCACGGACCTTCAGGACTTCTATATCCTTGATATTGATCTTCCCCTGGGCTATAGTAGTGGAGATCTCAGCAATAACGCCGGGTCTGTCTTCAACCACCACCAGGATTTCGTACAAGGGGTGAAGGAAACCTTTTGAATCTTTGGGGATTGAACCTCGGGTGAGGTTGGCAAAGTCAAAGTCTTCCTCCAACTGTCCAGTCGACACTTTATCTCGAAGTCTCTGTAGTTCAGCTATAAAGCGGTCGATCATCTCTGTTATCTGAAGGCTATTAGTCTGGCAAATGTCTTTCCAGACTTTGTAGGAGCTGGAGGCGATTCGGGTCAAGTCTCTGAACCCTCCCGCCGCCAGACGGAGAAACAGTGGGTTCTCCTGGTCCAGTTCCCCTACCATTTTCACCAAGCCGACGGCTATCATTTGGGGTAAGTGGCTGACGGCGGCGGCGACCATATCATGGGTGTGGGGACCGGTTACCACCACCCGGGCACCTATACCTTCGACCAGAGAGGCAAAATCATCACACAGCTTCAGAGGGACATCTTTACCCGGAGTAAGCACATAGATGACATTCTGGAACAACAAAGGATCGGCTGCATCTACACCCCTTTTCTCAGAGCCAGCCATAGGGTGGCCTCCGATAAAGAAGAGGCCTTTGGGTAACAATCTTTCGGCAGCGGCGGCTATTTCTGCCTTGGTACTGCCTACATCGGTGATGAGAGCACCTGGCTTAGCATACTGGCCCACCTCACCCAGTAATTCCAGAATGCGGAAGATAGGGGTGCAGAAGAAAACTATATCCGCGTTTTTTACCCCCAAGTCCAGCGACTCGTAAGGAAAACTCCAGTCAATAGCCCCCAGTTCTTTTGCCCTTTTGAGTGTTGCAGGCTGACCGACGCCGGCGATTCTAAGGTTCCTGTCTAACCTTTTGAAGGCCAGGCCTAAGGAACCTCCAATCAATCCCACACCTACAATGGTTATATTTCGAAATTCAGCCAATTTTGATCCTTTCGTAGAAAGTCTAAAATCTACCACAGAGGCACGGAGACACTGAGAAAAGTAAACATATAACTACCTGATTATTTTGAGAGTTGTTTCTCTCTGTGTCCTCCGTGTCTCTGTGGTGAAATCAGGTTTAGGCTCTTTTTGCGAATCAATCTCCTCTCTAGATTAAATTTCAACCAGAGTCCTTTTCCTGTTGGCAAAAACGGCTACTTCAGTCAATCCCAATCCTTTCAGCTTCTGTGCATAGTGGGCAATATCCTGGCCCACCTCCTGTGGCCGGTGGGCATCAGAACCAAAGGTCACCGGGATACCCCTGCGGATACACTCTTCTATAGTTCTGAGGTCTGGGTAAATCTCCCCCACTGGTTTCCTCAGACCAGAGGTGTTGAGCTCAATTGCTACACCTGCTTCCTCTATCGCATCCAAAGTCTCTTGAATAAGCGCAAAATAATCACCTGAAGGGCGGTATCCGAACTTCTTCACCACATCCAGATGGGCGATGATGTCAAAAAGTCCTGAGGCAGCAGCCTGTTGCACCAGATGGAAGTATTCTTCGTAAGTTTTTCTCACATCGCAATGCTCCCAGCGGTGCTGTTCCCTGGGGCTGTCGAACTGCCAGTCGCCAATATTGTGCACAGAGCCGTAAACATAGTCGAAATCGTATCTCTGGAGTGCCTCTCTGATCTGCTCCTCCAGGTGAGGCTCGTAGTCTACCTCTATTCCCTTTCTTATGGTAATTATTTTTGAGTATTTGCTGGTAAGGCGGTCCACCTCTGCGATGTAAAGGGAAAGCTGTTCCCAGGACATAGCCAGACGGGGAGCCACTCGCTCAATAAAAGGGAAGTGGTCGCTGAAACCGACTTCCCGAAATCCTTTTTGGACTGCCTCTTCCACATATTCCCACATCTCTCCGGTGGCATGCCCGCACAGCCGGGTGTGAATGTGATAATCTACAGGCATTTCTGGCGGATATAGCACTCAACCTCCAAATGTCAGATTTCCGGGATGTTCGTAAAGAGTCTCGGAAATTGATTTCAAGGCAAAGACACCGAGGACACAAAGAGAGCAACTGTTGCTTTTGCAATTCTTGATTGACTCGTAAAAAGTAGTAAGA
>DAOWIT010000102.1 GCA_030640765.1 Candidatus Latescibacterota bacterium
GGTCGGCTGTGGGGTGTATCTGGTTCAGATGAAGGCTAAGGACTTTGTCCAGGTGAGAAAGATGGTGAAACTGCAGTGATCATAGGTGATCACAGAACTTGTCAACAGCAGCCCCCTTTGGAGGATCCATCGGGGGCTGTTTTTGTGCCGGGAGCGAAGTTTCGTGAGATGTTCTTTAACTGTTGGGCTTATCCAGTGCATTTTTTCCCTTGACAAAATTGTAGACGTGCAGTATATTTCGACAAAATAGGAGAAATGTGTATCTATTATCTGGGAGGTTCTTTAGGATGCTGAGAATATTCCCGCGCTACAGGATGATCAAAAAGATGTCCCACTTTATAGACAGCAATTTCACCTCTGATGAGAAGGGGATTTTTTCTCTATTATTGTCGTTAGCTGGCTTATCCCTATTAGTGGTGCTATCCTGAACCTGACTTACTCTGCTTTGGAGAGCGAGTTGGTACCGGGATTTCTACAGGGAACTTTAAAAAAGCCAGCTACATTTATATTTGGAGGAAAAGATGATAAGCGACAGGGCCAAGAAAGGGGTGGAGAGGACTCCCAACCGGGCGCTCCTTTATGCTACCGGGATTGCCAGAAGTCAAATGGACAAACCTTTCATCGGAGTGGCGACCAGTTTTAACGACCTTATTCCCGGTCACATCGGGATGCGAGAATTGGAACGGGCGATAGAGAAGGGGATAAATGCTGGCGGTGGGGTTTCCTTTCTGTTCGGAATTCCCGGTGTGTGCGATGGCATAGCTATGGGACACAGGGGAATGAAATACTCCTTGCCCTCCCGGGAACTCATTGCCGACTCGGTGGAATCGGTGGCCGAGGCCCATGCCTTCGATGGTTTGGTGCTTCTCACTAACTGTGACAAGATCACCCCGGGGATGCTTATGGCCGCTGGCCGGCTGGATATCCCCGCTGTTGTGGTTACTGCCGGACCTATGCTCTCCGGAAGATACCAGATGAAGAGGCTCTCCTTAGTCAGAGACACCTTTGAGGCTGTAGGCCGTTACCACGCCGGCCAGATAGACGAGGAAGAGTTAGCCCGGCTGGAGATGGAAGCCTGCCCCGGGCCCGGTGCCTGTCAGGGACTCTATACTGCTAACACTATGGCCTGCGTCACCGAGACCTTAGGGATGTCGCTGGAGGGCTGCGCCACTGCCTTAGCAGGTATGGCCAAGAAGAGGCGAATCGCCTACCTGAGCGGAGAACGCATTGTGGAGCTGGTGCAAGAACAGTTGACCGCCAGAAAGGTTATGACCAGGCCAGCATTTGAGAACGCCATAAGAATAGATATGGCCTTGGGAGGTTCAACCAACACCGCTCTGCATATTCCTGCCATAGCCCACGATGCCGGTGTGGAATTGCCCTTAGAGCTATTCGATCAGATAAGCAGAGAAACTCCCCACATCACCAATCTGCGTCCCGGCGGTGACTATTTTATGGAAGACTTAGAGTATGCCGGGGGCATCCCGGCCGTGCTCGCTGTTCTGAAGAAGAAACTAAACGACTGCCCTACTGTAACAGGCAACAGTATCCTCCAGATTGCCGAAGAAGCTGAGGTGGCCGACAAAGAGATCATCCGCAGCTTAGACAACCCTTACCATTTGGAGGGGGGCATAGCGGTGCTTAGGGGTTCCTTAGCCCCAGATGGTTCGGTGGTCAAGCAGAGCGCTGTCTCAGAGAAGACAAGACGGTTTGAGGGTACAGCCAAGATATTTGATTCAGAAGAAGAGGCAATGGAGGCTATCACCGGGGGTGAGATTTCCCCCGGCGATGTGGTAGTAATTCGCTACGAAGGCCCCAAGGGTGGGCCAGGGATGCGGGAGATGCTGGTTCCTACCTCGGCTATCGTGGGAATGGGACTTTCGAACTCGGTGGCGCTACTCACGGATGGACGCTTCTCGGGCGGTACCAGAGGTCCCTGTATCGGTCATATTTCCCCGGAAGCCGCTGAAGGGGGCCCCATAGCTATTGTAAAAGATGACGACCGAATTTTGATCGACATCCCCAACCGGAAGCTGGAACTGGTGGTCACTGAAGAGGAAAAGGCCAGACGCTTGGCTGCCTGGAGTCCTCCTGAGCCTAAAATCAAAAAAGGATATTTAGTTCGCTACGCCAGACTGGTGAGCTCAGCAGCCGCAGGAGCAGTGCTGAGGTGATAAAAGGCCCTGATTTACTGACCTAAAAACAGGAGAATCATTGAACAATAATGGTTGGAGTCAAAACAGGGGAGAAAGTTGAAAGGAGTTTTATATGGAACTGACAGGTGCTGAAATCTTAATTGAATCA
>DAOWIT010000148.1 GCA_030640765.1 Candidatus Latescibacterota bacterium
ACAATTGGGACGGGGAAGACTCATCCGGTTTCTTGAGCAATTGGGCAAGTTTGGGATATTGCTCAGCCGTGTCTTGCGTGCCTTTTCAGATCTTCCCACATATAGGCATTTGATTGTCGGACAGATGAGGACTATAGGAATGGAGTCACTTCCCCTTGTGGTTCTCACCGCAGTGTTCGTGGGAATGGTGGCTTCCATTCAGACTGCTTACCAGTTGCAGGGACGAGCACCCCTCTACCTCACTGGGAGTGCGGTGAGTAAGATGATCTTTTTAGGGGTAGGGCCGGTGACTACTGCCCTTGTCCTATCTGGGCGAGTAGGGGCAAGTATAGCAGCCCAACTGGGCACGATGAAGATCACCGAGCAGATAGATGCCCTGGAATCGATGGCATTTAACGCTCTGTCTTATTTGGTTGTACCTCGCGTTATTGCTGGAATGATAATGCTTCCTATTTTGGTCATATTTGCCGATGCCATTGCTATTGCGGGTGCTTGGTTGACGGCCGTCCTCAGCGCAGGGATCAGCTCCCACGAGTTCTTCAAGGGCCTGCAGATGTTTTTCCTGCCTATGGATGTAATCGGCGGACTCATCAAGGCCTTTTTCTTCGGCCTTACCATCACCCTGGTGCCTTCCTTTTACGGATTCAATACCACCGGAGGGGCAGAGGGGGTTGGCCGGGCTACCACCAATGCAGTGGTCGTCTGCTGCCTCTCTATTCTGGTGCTGGACTATATAATAGCGGCGATCATCATTTAACTTACTACTATGATTGAAATTAAAGGTATTTCAAAAAGCTTCGAGGGCAAATCTGTGCTCAACGGGTTGGACCTGCAGGTACAACAGGGCGAAACGATGGTAGTGATCGGTCGCAGCGGCTGTGGCAAGACTATCCTTTTGAAGCTCATCATTGGACTACTTAAGCCCGATAATGGATTGATACTTATCAACAGAGTAGATATAGTGACGGCTAAGTACAAGAAACTTCGAGAGATGAGAAAAACAATGGCTATGGTTTTTCAAGGGGCGGCCCTGTTCGACTCCCTTACTGTGGAGCAAAATGTGGGATTGGCCCTACGGAGGTATTCTGGTCTGCCTGAAGATAAGATAACAGAGAAAATCCGCCAGTGTTTGGCTATGGTCGAACTGGAGGGAACTGAACAACTGATGCCAGCGGAACTTTCCGGAGGCATGAAGAAGAGGACGGCTATTGCCCGGGCTATAGCTATGGGGCCAGAGATTGTTCTCTACGACGAGCCCACCGTCGGCCTTGACCCCATAACTGCCCAGAACATCGTTGCCTTAATAGTCGATCTTCAGAAGAGGATCTCTGCCACCTCGATTGTGGTCACTCATGACCTTTCTGTTGCGTACCAGATCGGACACAAAATAGCCATGCTTCACGACGGCAAAATCCGATTTGTGGGCAACCCGGAACAGATTAAAACCACCAAAGATGAAATTATTAAACAGTTTGTGAGTGGAGGTACTCTCTGATGCTAAAATGGGGAAATGAGACCAAAATAGGATTAATGATATTCGTTTCCATCGTTCTTCTGGTAGTGGGAATTATGGCTTTGGGTAATTACCGTTTCCTCCGCCGGGGGTACACCCTGACAGTAATGCTTAATAACGTTCGAGGATTACGCAAGGGTGACCCCGTCACTTTGCTGGGGATGGAAATTGGCAAGGCACAAGAGATAAATCTTAGCGACAACCAGGTAGCAGTAACGGTCAGGATTGAGCATAAGTTCAAATTCCCTGTGGACTCAAGTGCCAAACTACAAACTGCCAGTATGATGGGGGGAAAATGTATCGAGTTTCGCCCGGGAACAAGCAAGGAGTACTTAAAAGGGGGCGATACCATTATAGGGGAATATGAGCCTGAGGTGGCCGAGCTGGCGACCGCGGCACAAGCAGTGAGTCAACAGTTGCAATTGGTGCTCGGACAGTTGAATTCTATTCTGAACAAAGTTAATCCGGAGGAGATTAACGAGAGTTTTGCCAGCATAAAAGAGGCCGGGCAACAACTGCAGAAAACAGCCCTGACCAGCGGTCGCCAATTGGAGAGCGCCCTTAGAAGCTTTGAGGCCCTGGCAGAAAACCTGAACGATCTGGCCAATTCTCCAAAGGTGGATAGTTCCCTTACCGCTCTGGCGCAAAGCTCACAGGATCTGAAGCAGATCACCGCCAAATTGCAGCGTTCCTCGGCCTCTCTAAAGGTAATATTAGGAAAAGTGGAGAGAGGAGAAGGAACACTGGGAAAATTGGCAAAAGACGACAGCCTTTACTATAACATCCAGAACCTCACGGAAGAGCTGCGAGAGCTAATTCAGGATTTCCAAAAACATCCCCGCAAGTATATTCGTCTTGAGTTGTTTTAATTTGAACCAGGCTGTTTAGCCACAAAGAGATTCACCCTGTGTAATATGATTCATTAAGTCGTTATTACCCAGAGCAGGGACACCAAGATTGAATAACAGATCTTTTGATTCTCTGTATGAGATTTTTTTCTTCATATCTTCTCCGTGTCGTATGGTTATTTACGAGATGGTTCCCAAAATATTTACGACCACTCCTCATCTAATTCAGTAAGATTTTTCACCCCCGAAGGGTGTTCATCCATAGCAATTGCACAGTGTTCCTGGACTCTCTCCGCTGTTCTCTTGGAACCGGACTGGGTTGTTCATTTAGTCGATAGTTCCAGGCTGCCTTCGGGGCTTTTTTAAAATCCTTTGGGTGAAATGATGAAAAGCGAGAATTTTTTCTACCTGTTTGCCTTTTTGATGGAAGTCTGCATCGTCATCGCTTTCTTTGCCCTGCCCCTTTTTGCCATAAAACTGGGGGCGTCTATTTTTCAACTGGGGCTGATGGGATCAACCGCTGCTTTCTGCTACATCCTTGGCAGCATTTACTTGGGACACTTATCAGACATCTTGGGCAGAAAGAGAATGATTTTCTTAGGGTGTTTGTCTTTCGGGATACTCATTGGAATTATCAGCTTCGCAGACTCTGTCGGAAAGGTTATTTTGCTATATATGCTCAGTGGCGGACTGAGTATGGCACTATTCTGGCCCCCATTTGAGGCCTGGATCGCGGATAGCAAAATGGGTTCGTCTTTACCAAAGGCCCTGGGAAAATTTAACATAGCCTGGAGCGTGGGTGCTTTCCTCGGTCCTTTGGCGGGAGGATTTCTGTTCAAGGTCGACTATCGTCTGCCCCTTTATGCGACTGTTTTCCTCTCCTTCTGTATTGCCGGGGCATTGCTTTGTTTCTCTCCGGAGAAAAAGATCGGATTTGAAGAGAAACGGACAATCGTTGGGAACTCCAACCAGAAAGACAATAGAGGGACTTTCCTTTCCATTGCCTGGATAGCAAATTTCGCCAGTTTCTTCGTCCTGGGAGTAGTACGATATCTGTTTCCTAAACTTGCCGTCCATCTCGGGATGGATAGCCGAACCCTGGGGCTGCTTATGGCCGTCCCGGCTTTCTCTCAAGGATGGGGTTTCTTCCTTTTGGCCAAAAATACCCGTTGGCAATATCGACTTAAGCCTGTAATGGCAACTCAAGGGCTAACTGTTCTGGCAATGCTGCTGATATTTTTCTCTGATTCTCCCATATTCTTCGGCGCTGCTTTTCTCATCCTGGGCGCTAATTTAGCCACCAGCTACACCCTCAGTATCTTCTACAGTCTGCACCAAGAGGTGAAAAAAGGGCGGATGAGTGGTTTTCACGAGGCCATCTTAGGTTTGGGATTTTTGGCCGGTCCGATGTCAGGAGGACTTGTTGCCAGATATTTCGGGCTGCGGGCACCTTATCTACTTTGCGGAGCTGCAATTTTGGTGGCTATCGCTCTGGAATTTTTTATCCTGCAGCATAAGCTCTGTCGAGATAAGTAACTGACTACCGGGGTTACGCTCTCCTAAAACTCCCTCTGATAAGATAAACAATCACAAAGGTGAAGGCATTAAAACATAAGGTCTTATCATTAAATTGTAGAGTATTCTTTCTTCCAGTTTCAGAGAAGCGTTTTCAGGGAAAGCACCGAGGAAAAGAAAAATGAGCAGAAAACTGAGTTCCTATACGACGATCTTTACCAGATGGGGTGGGCCGTCTCAAGAAGTGAAAGTTGCCCTTCTGGGG
>DAOWIT010000122.1 GCA_030640765.1 Candidatus Latescibacterota bacterium
GCGGGTGATAGCCGGTGGGAGGGGACCCTCTGGTTTGACCAACTGGTCGAATTCAGCCGTAATCTCTCGCTTCTCTACCTTGACTGCACCGATTTCGATTATCTCAGCCTGCTGGGGATCAAGACCGGTGGTCTCCAGGTCGAGGGCGACAAATGTATCTAATGCTGACTTTTTCAAGCCAAAATGCTCCGCGGCTTTCTATCGGGTCTGAAGATACCTCCCCCACCTTTTTTCCAGGGCAAAATGGCAAATCAGACACAGATGACCATAACTGGTTAATTGGTTGCTTGGTTAATTCATTAACTGGTGAGCGATTGATTCAGCTCACTAATGACCGATGATTGACGATTGTCTTCCAACACCAGCCGAATTGCTTCAAACACCGTCTCGGGTGTTATCTGCTCCATGCACTGGCGGTGTTTGAGGATACATCTTTTTTCCCCGTGGAGGCTGCAAGGGCTGCAACGCAGGTCAGCATGGAGCAGAACATCTCTGGGGCCTAAAGGAGAAAAACCGAGTTTAGGGTGAGTAGGACCAAAGATGGCCACTACCGGGATTTCCAAAGCGGTGGCAATGTGCATCGGGCCACTATCGTTGGTCAGCAGAAGACTACAGCGCCCGATAGCCGCAACCAACCCCTTGAGACCAAACTGCCCAGTGGCCACCAGCGGTTTCCCCCCCATCCGGGTGAGTATCTGCTGGGTGAAATCGAGGTCAGCCTGGTTGCCTAAGAAAATGAGCCGGATGTTAGGATCTTTTAGAAGCTGGTCACAGACCTGGGCAAAACCAGAAGTTGTCCATCTCTTCGCTGACCAGCGGGCACCAGGGGCAATCCCGATCAGTACTTGCTCAGCAGAGACATCGTTCTGAGACAGAAACCCTTCCACTTCCGCCGCTGCCTCGGGTTGGATAAACAGCCTGGGGGGACGCATTGTTGTCTCAACGCCAAGTCGTCTTAGCGGCTTCAAAAACAATTCAACAGTGTGGTGTGTTCTGGTCTTTTGGCAGAGAAGTTCGGCTACCGGCCTACAAGGAGCTAAGAGAAACCTTCTTCGGCCAGGTGCTTTCAGTCTTGCTGCCCGAACCATCAACGCCCTCCGCCAGTGTCCTTTCCGATAACTGACCTTCCTCCCAGCAGGAACCAACATTCTGATCAGCAGACTTTTAATATTGCAATGAAGGTCAAGGATGGTATCAAAGCGCATCTTCCGCAACTTTCGCAGTAGGTCAAAAAAGGATGCGGGCGAGGGAGGAAGAGAAATCAGATCTGTCAGGCGGCGGTCTTTGTCATAAAGATCCCTGTACTTTGAATATACCAAAAGAGAGAGGGCTGCGGCAGGGAGTTTCTCCTTCAGGGCATCGATAACGGTGGAGGCCAATACCACATCGCCCAAGGAGCTGAGTCTGATGATTAGAATCTTCATCTATGACTGAAATCGCTGATATTTCCTAGGAGTCTGATCAATTCCCGGTAGGTTTCAGGGGAGAATTTTCGAATATGGTATTCAAGATTAAAAAAACGATAAGCTTGGGGACTGTAAAATCCAATCCTCAAGGCCGCTTTACTGTGGGCACACATATAAGCCGAAGGCAGACAGAAACGCCAATGAAGGTCAATAGCTATGTCTATCCCCTGCTTGCGGATCTCTTTCATCAATCTCCCCCTGGGAAGACAGAGGAGATTAAGTCCCCTTTCAGACAGTGAAAAGGCCTTCACTCCCAAGGGAAACCCGGCAACATCCTGGGTGTCTTCTGTTAAAACGAATATATTCAGGGGGTTCAGTTTTTCTTTTAACAACTCCAGGGTCTCTGCCACATCCCCGTCCTCGGGGAGACAAATCAAGATATTCCTCCCCGGGCGAAGGATGCAATTTACAGGAATGGAGGGGCTCTTTTTCAAAGAGAGCCCTAACTGAGCTGTTTTCTTGCCTAGAAATGTTCGTAGTGAGTTAAGCATATTCCTCTGACTTTGTAAGATGTTAATCCCCATCTTAATTTGGGTTTTTAGCTTCGCAATATCAATTTCATAAGGTTAAGTCACTCATCTTTTGTGAAGTTTTCCCTCTGTCTGTTTTCCCTGGTGATAGGAACCGAGTATTCTTAAGAAGGTGGTGATCTCCTTTAAGTTCTCTATCGCCCGCTGGCACCTAATCTCCTGGAGATTTCCCTCGAAATCAAGATAGAATAAATACTTCCAGGGATCTCCGTGGAGAGGGCGAGACTCTATTTTGAGCAGATTGATATCTCTTAAGGCAAAAACACTTAGACTTTTGAATAGCGCCCCGGGGATGTTCTGCGTGGAAAATACAACTGAAGTCTTGCCGTCGGTCTCTATCTCCTCCTGGTCCGGGGAGACAATGAGAAAGCGGGTAAAGTTCTTATGATTGTCTTCAATCTCGCTTTTTAATATCTCCAGTTCATAATCGATCGCCGCCTGGATGCTGGCAATAGCCGCAGCATTTCTCAGATTTTGGTCCTTAATCAGTCTCACCGCTGCTGCTGTGTCGTAAACTGGAACAGGTTCTGCTGTCCTTAGAGAGCGGATAAATTTTTTGCACTGGGAAAGCGCCTGGGGGTGAGAATAGACCTTCTTAATCTGCTTTAGCCGAACACCGGGGTTGACGATTAAATTGTGGACAATCCTGAGTTTTATCTCGCCAGTAATGAACAGGTTGTGGGCCAAAAGCAGGTCGTAATTCTCGTGTATACTGCCGGTTAGTGAATTCTCGATGGGCACTATGCCCTGAGAACACTCACGGCTCTCTACCGAGTTGAATACCTCTTCAAAACTTGCCAAAGGACATAC
>DAOWIT010000097.1 GCA_030640765.1 Candidatus Latescibacterota bacterium
AGTTTGTTCGCAGAGGGTAAAAACGATTAAAACAGTCAGAACCCATAAAGGTCTTTACCGATTCGTCTGGATTTTTTGTAGGATCATTTTTAAGGTGTTCTTTCGACTCAAAGTCGAAGGAGAGGACTATGTCCCTGTTAGCAATGGGGTGATCTTGGCTTCAAACCATATCTCCCTGTTGGACCCTCCTGTGATAGGAATTGCCACTACCCGAGAACTGAATTATCTGGCCAAGGCCGAGCTATTTGATCAGCCTATCTTAGGGTGGCTAATAACGGAACTCAACGCTTTCCCTGTAAAGCGGGGAGGGATAGATAGAAATGCTTTGAAGAAGATGGCAGGTTTGCTCCAACGAGGGAAAGCACTGCTACTTTTTCCCGAAGGCACAAGAAGCAAAGGGGGCGAGCTGGGCAGAGCGAAATCCGGAGTGGGAATGCTGGCCCTCAAGACAGAGACGCCGGTTGTGCCGGTTCATATCTCCGGTTCCAAAAGGTTTCTCAGAACTCTACTGAGACGGGACAGAATATGGGTGAAATTTGGGCAAGCCTTATTCCCTGCAGATTTTAGGCTCAGCGCTGATCACCGTTGCAACTATCAATTGTTAGTCCAACAGGTGATGTCCGAGATAAAAACTCTGGCCGAGGAAAAAGCGAAGTAACAGTTGAGCTACAAGACACTAAGACACCAAGATCAAATAATAAATCTTTCCTGCCTATCGGCAGATAGGTTTTTTTCTAATAAAGGTCTACAACTCAGATATTTCCTTTGTGTCTTTGCCTGCCCCGTAGGGAAGAATGACCGTATCGGGGTGCCTTAGTGGCTGGATAGGTACAAGCCGAAAAGTTGTTGAGATCAGACATTGATGAAAATCGAACTTACCAAGGGAGTAGGATTCTGTTTTGGGGTAAAACGGGCGGTTAACATAGCCTTGAACACGGTCAGAGAGGTAGGTCCTCCAGTTTACACCATAGGCCCCATCATCCATAATCCACAGGTAGTTGAGAAGTTAAGACAGCAGGGCATTATCCCGGTCGCAGAGATCACCGACGTACCTCCGGGAATAGTCATTATCCGCTCCCACGGCATTCATCCTGATCTTCTGCGGCAGATAAAAGAATCAGGCCACAGGGTGATTGATGCTACCTGCCCCTTTGTGCGGCGAGCCCAAAACTACGCAGAGCAGTTGAACAAAGAAGGGTTCAAGACCGTAATTGTGGGAAAGAAGGACCACCCTGAGGTAGAAGGCCTGCTGGGGCATTCTCGGCAAAAGGCAGTGGTCGTTTACAATAGTTCTGACTTAAAGCAGTTAGGTGGGCAGGGAAGAATCGGAGTTATTGCCCAGACTACGACTCCGTTTTCTCAGTTCCAGCAGGTGGTTCTGAAGCTATTGGAGAAAACCAAGGAACTAAGGGTATACAATACCACTTGCAGTTCAACTGAGAAGAGGCAAAAGGAGACGGCCAATCTGGCAAAGCGGGCAGATCTTATGCTAATCATGGGAGGAAAAAACAGTGCCAATACCTCCCGTTTGGCTGAGCTGTGCAGACAGATAGGAACAGAGACGCATCATATTGAAACAGCAGCAGAACTTTTGCCTGAGTGGCTTAAAGGAAAATCTCTGGTGGGGGTCTCCACCGGTACATCTACTCCCCATTGGGTAATCGACAAGTTAATCAGAAAGTTAAAGACCTTTCAACCAACAACCTGAAACCCGCAGAGGCGGATGTACTCGCCTCTGGCGGCACAAAAGGAGGTAAAAACTGATGGCTGAACAGCAACAATCAGATGCTAACACTAAGATGAGAGGAGGTAATATTCCTATTGACTTAGAAGCAAAGGAGTATTCGAATGAGGAATTCGCTGAGATGCTCCGCCTCTATGATGAAACCCTCAAAGGGATCACAGAAGGAGAGATCGTCAAAGGGGAAGTGATTGCCATAGGTAAGGACAGCATTATTGTTGACATCGGATTTAAGTCAGAGGGAGAGATTCTCCTTTCCGAATTTGGAGATTCACCTCAACTAAAGGTGGGAGACCAGATCGATGTATTTCTGGAAAATGTAGAAGACCAAGACGGACAGCTGGTTATCTCCAAGCAAAAAGCAGATTTCATGCGAGTCTGGGATCAGATAAAGTCTATCTATGAAGCCAATGAAACGGTAGAAGGTGAATTACTCCGTCGGGTCAAGGGTGGAATCATTGTTGACCTGCTTGGCGTGGAGGCTTTTCTTCCCGGTTCCCAGATCGATGTGAAACTGGTGAAGAACTTTGATCAATTCATAGGAAAGCAATTTCCTCTGAAAGTCATCAAGGTCAACAAAAGCAGGCGCAATATTGTTGTCTCCCGCCGGGCAGTGTTAGAAGAGGAGCAGACAAAAAGAAGAGAGGAACTTCTGGCTCAGCTCAAAGAGGGAGATATTCACGAAGGTCTGGTCAAAAACATCACCGATTTCGGTGTCTTTATTGACTTAGGCGGCATGGACGGTCTTCTACATATCACCGATATGTCCTGGGGAAGAATCAGCCATCCCTCAGAGCTGGTAGCCATCGGAGATAAAATTAATGTTATAATCCTTAACTATGACCAGGAGAAAAAGAGAGTCTCTCTGGGACTGAAACAGCTTACTCCTCCTCCTTGGGAGAGTGTAGAGGAGAAATATCCTGTTGACGAGAAAGTGAGAGGCAAGATCGTCAGTATAACCAACTATGGAGCTTTTATCCAGTTGGAAGAGGGCGTGGAAGGACTGATTCACATCTCCGAGATGTCCTGGACTCAACATATTCGCCATCCTTCTCATGTGGTGGCTATCGGCGATATTGTTGAAGCGGTTGTCTTGAACATGAACAAAGAGGAGAAAAAGATATCCCTCAGCCTGAAACAGGTGGAACCAGATCCATGGATCTCCATAGGGGAGCGTTATCCGGCGGGAAAGACAGTCACCGGTAAAGTGCGAAGCCTCACAAATTTTGGCGCCTTCATTGAGATCGAAGATGGCATCGATGGGCTACTTCATATCTCTGATATGTCCTGGACCAAAAGGATACACCATCCCAACGAACTTGTAAAAAAGGGGAGCAAGATCGAAGTAGTGGTTTTGAACATCGACAAGGCGAATCGTAGAATCTCATTAGGTCTTAAACAACTTAAGCCTGATCCGTGGGAGGAGTTAGCGCTTAAATTCACTCCTGGCACGGTGACCGAAGGTAAAATTAGCCAGGTCTTGGACAGCGGGGTAGTTGTCGAACTGGAAGAAGACACTGAAGGCTTTGTGCCTGCTTCTCAATTGGGACAGCCAGAATTGAAAAAACCCAACGAAGGGTTCAAGGTCGAAGACACATTGCCGCTGAAGGTGATTGAGTTCGATAAGGAGAAGAAGAAGATTGTACTCAGCGTCGAGGAGTACCTGAAAGAGAGGGAAAAGGAGGAGATAGAGAAGTACAAGCGTGAACATGCCCCGAAGCCTGTTACTATCGGCGATATGGTAAGCGAGCCCGAGGTATTAAAACCAGAAGAAGAAATCGAAGCGCCAGAGGAACAGAAAGCGGAACCGCCAGCAGAACCAGAAGAACTGGCAGAACCGCCTGCTGTCGAGGTTGAGCTGAAAACTCCCGTCGAGGAAGAGCCCCCCTCTCCTGAAACTGAACCAGAGAAAAGTGAGGAACCGTCAGAGAAGACAGAACAGAAAGAACCGGTAAAAAAACGGGGCAGAAAGAAGAAAGAACCCCCGGTTGAAGCAAAAGAGACTACAGAATCAGCTCAAGACGAAGCTGAGCCGAAAACTTCCCTTGAGGAAGAAACTCCCTCTTCTGAAATTGAAGCAGAGGGAGGCAAAAAGTCTTCGAAGAAGAAAGAACAGAAAAAACCGGCAAAAAAACGGAGCCCGAAGAAAAAGGAGACTGAAGAAAAGTAACTTGGAAACCAGACCGAAGGCGTCGTTTTCTACCATCGGTTGTAAACTCAACCAATACGAAACAGAGGGACTTAAAGAGCATTTCCGCTCAGAGGGATTCGAGGTTATCCCTTTTGGTCAGGAAGCCGATGTAGTGGTGGTCAACACCTGCACGGTCACGGCCAAGGGCGACCGTAGTTCTCGACAAGCCCTGCGGAGAGCGGTCAAAAGTTCTCCAGGGGCCATTGTGGCTGCAGTGGGCTGTTACGCCCAGATCTCTCCTCAGCAGCTCGCTTCTATCCCGGGAATCGACCTGGTAGTGGGAACAAGCCAAAGAGAACACCTCGTCGAACTTCTGAGACAAAGGCAGGAAAACCCGAGTGATCAGCCTCTTGTTTGCCGGGGAAAATTCTCAGGTTTCCAGAACTTTGACATTACCTGTTTTGACCGCCACACTCGGGCCTTTGTTAAGGTTCAAGAAGGTTGTGACAACCGCTGTGCCTATTGCATCGTCCCTTTCGCCAGAGGACCAAGCAGGAGCAGGCCGTTAGAGGATACCCTCCAACAGGTTGATCGTCTGGTTAACCGAGGTTACAAGGAGATTGTCCTAACTGGAGTCTGTCTGGGGATTTACGGATGGGACCTTCCTTCAGACGACCAGAGAATAGATCTGAGGGAGCTGGTGAAGAGATTAGAAGAGCTGAAGGGACTGGCAAGATACCGTTTAAGCTCTATCGAGCCCAGCTACATCTCTGAGGAACTGGTGGACCTGCTGAGCAGCTCGCCAAAATTCTGCCACCATCTGCACATCCCGCTTCAAAGCGGAGACACACAGATATTGGAGAGAATGGGCCGTTCTTACTCGGCGGAAGAGTACCGGGATCTGCTCTGGATGCTTAAGACACAGATGCCAGATCTGGCAATAGGGGCAGATGTTATCGTGGGCTTCCCCGGGGAGACCGAGGACCACTTCCAGAATACCTACAGGTTGATTCAAAACCTTCCTCTCAGCTATCTTCATGTGTTCAGATTCTCTCCCCGAAAGGGGACGGCTGCTTACCAGATGGAAGATCGGGTAGACGATTACACCAAAAAACTCAGAAGTCAGAGGTTAAGAGAACTTGACCGGGAGAAGAGAAGAGCGTTCATAAGTTCCTTTCTGGGGCGAAGTCTGCCCGTGCTTTTTGAGACCAGTAGAGATAAACAGAGTGGACTGTTGACCGGCTTTACCGGTAATTACATCCGAGTGCTGGCAGAGGGCCCTGATGAGCTTATGAACCGGATAGTGAAGGTGAAGCTGGAGAGGATTCAGGGGAAAAAGGTGAGTGGGAAAATTGAATGCTTAGGGACAGTTGAAGCAGCACCCTGACTGCATAGCTTTTCTTTACTGCGTGTTTCCTTAGATATTCGGAATGCATTTGGGATGAAATCGAAGCGATTTTACATCGAGACCTACGGCTGCCAGATGAATCAGGCCGATTCTGAAGTCATAAGCAGGATCCTCCTGGATGCAGACCACCAGCCGGCACAGATGGAGGAAGCCGACCTTATCTTGTTGAATACCTGTGCGGTCAGGGAGCATGCAGAACAGAGGGTGCTGGGCAGGATTGGTGAGTTGCGCCAGCTTAAACTAAAAAAACCGGAGTTGGTTTTGGCAGTGGTGGGCTGTATGGCCCAGAGAGTGGGGCGGAAGCTTGTAGAGAAAAATCCCCATTTGAATCTGATCGCTGGCCCAGACAGCTACCGACAGCTTCCCCAGATGATTGAGGCTTCTGGCAATGGCTGCTCCGTCGTTAAGACTGAACTGGTCCCTCAGGAGACCTATTCAGACATCCCCCCCTGCCGTCAAGAGAGGATAAGAGCCTGGGTCCCGATTATGCGCGGATGTGACAACTTCTGTTCTTACTGTGTGGTTCCTTATGTTCGAGGCAGAGAGAGGAGTATCTCCCACCTTCACATCCTGAGAGAGATCTTAAGGCTTGCCGAACAAGGATACAAGGAGGTGACCCTCTTAGGGCAAAATGTGAACTCCTATCGAGACGGCCAGGTAGATTTCGCTGAACTTCTCAGGCTTATTGACCAGAACACAGGGATACCCCGCCTCCGTTTCTTAAGTCCTCATCCTAAAGATGTGTCCGAGAGAGTATTAGCTATAATGGCAGAGGGAAAAAGCATCTGCGAGCACCTCCATCTCCCCCTACAATCCGGGTCAACCAAGATACTGCAGAGGATGAGACGAGGCTACACCGCAGAACAGTTTTTAGACTTGGTAGGCCGTGCTAGAAAGACTATCAACCGACTGGCGCTGAGCACAGACATCATTGTGAGTTTTCCCGGAGAGACGGAAGAAGACTTCCAGGAGACATTGAATTTAGTGCAGGAAATCCAGTTTGACTCTGCCTTCACTTACCGTTATTCTCCCCGCCGAGGAACCCAGGCTTTTGATCTGCCCGACGATGTGCCCCCAGAAGAGAAACGGCAGCGACTGGAGAGGTTGATTTCGCTGCAGCGTCAGATAATGGCAAAAAAACATAAGAAGTTAATCGGATCCCGTCTGGAGGTGTTGGTAGAGAGGATAAATAGAAGGGGAAACCTGCTGGGCAGAACCAGAAATGACCGGCCGGTTGCTCTGGAGGATGGTTCAGCTCTGGCGCTGGGAAATATTGTGGAGGTGGAGGTAGTCGGAGCAACCAGTGCTACCCTGGTGGGAAAGGTCCTATCCGAAGATTCAACCTAGATTCGGAAGAATTCATCTGTGAGGTTGATGTAAACACCGTGAAATGCTTAAGAAGCCCACGATTTCAATCGACGGTTAACAGTTTTATTGACAGGTTTTTTAGGCCCACGAATAAATTCGTGGGCTGCTAGAGGGTGAAATTCCGAATGTAGGTTCAACTAAATGAGCATAACTTTAAACCCTTGTCTCAAGGAGGTCGCTAAATGTGGATTCTGCGATGGGTGCTTTTTGCACTGCTTCTAATTGTGGTGGTTATGTTTGCCAGCCAGAATGCTGCTACGACCGTTGTCATCCAATTCTTGAAATGGCATAGCCAGTCTTCGATACTGGCAGTGATCGGAATCTCTTTTGTGGCCGGGCTGGCGGTCTGGTTCCTGTTCTCTGTATTTCGCATACTCCAGTATCGTTCTCAGATGAGAGCCTACCAACAAGAGAACAAAAAACTCAAGGAAGAGCTGACCTCTCTGAAGATCTCTGGCTCGACGTCCCCTGCTGGCGAAGGCTCCGACTCCGGGGCAACGAATCCTTGACCGGGATGTTCAGAGCACTGGTTGATTGGTTAATTGGTGACTGGTTAATTGATGCCTGCTTAACTACTGGGTGGTGACTGGTGAAATTCTGTGGAGAGGTACCGGAATCCACCCTTATAGGCTGTTGCAACCAAAGCTCGATGTTGATGTTATCATCCACATCAACCGTAACAACCCATAGACACAACTGAGTAGAGGACAATTGCCTGGGACGCTTTGATGAAAAATAATGTCTGGCAATGGAATGTTCTTAATTGACCTCTTGACCATCAGAGATCTACTCATTTGTGTTCAGCTCAGTCTTAGTTGTGATAAGCTCTCATCGGCTTGCTGATCATATCCTTGTGGATGATAACATCCACAGAGAGCTTGTGTTTGAACAAAAAAAGTCCCAAAGTAAGGAAACTGAGCAGGGAAAAGTATAAGAAAACTGTCGTCTGCGACTACTTTCCGATTGAGCATCAGGAGAAGGTAAAATCGATGAACTTCAAGAGTACCAGCATCTTTCTGCTGTTTCCCATTTTCTCTTTTCTATTTTCTACCTTTTTCCCCTTGCGAACTGACGG
>DAOWIT010000139.1 GCA_030640765.1 Candidatus Latescibacterota bacterium
AGACTGAGGCAGAGGATGATGCACAAGTTCAACTACTCCGTGTCCAACTATGGACAGACCTTCTGCGTGGGCTGCGGGAGGTGCGTCCGCAACTGTCCAGTGAATCTTGACATTCGGGAGATCGTAAAGCTGATAAGTAGTAAGTGAGAAGTGGGAAGTAAGAAGTGGGAAGTAAGAAGTGGGAAGTGAGAAGTGGGAAGTGGGAAGTAGAAAGTAGGAGGTGGGAAATAAGACCTGCTGAGTTATTGTTCTTTTGCTTCTTAGCTTATACTTCTTACTTCACACTTCCCGGTTCACCTTTCGGACAAGAGAGAAATGGATACGGATATCAGCGAAAGACTGTACAATTTTGCTTTGAGGATCATTAAATTGGTAAGAAGACTGCCAAAGGAGATGGCAGCCTATGAAGTAGGGAGACAATTGCTGAGATCTGGCACCTCAATAGCTGCCAATTACGAAGAGGCACGAGGAGCTTTTAGCAGAGAGGATTTCGCATACAAAATAAGTATAGCATTCAAGGAAGCACGGGAATCCAATTTATGGCTCAGGCTGTTGAAGGATTCGGAAATAGCTAAGAACGATGAGATTAATCACTTAATTTAAGAGTCTAAAGAAATCAGAAACATACTGGGCAAGAGCACTTCGACCGCTAAGAAAACAAAGCCGTGTTAGGGTTTTTCACTTCCTACTTCACACTTCTCAATTCACACTTATAGAGGTTCTCCAATGACGAATCCATACCAACCCCATCTGGCTAAGATTACCAGAATAATAGATGAAAACGAAGCAAGGGACCTGAAGACCTTTGAGTTGGCTTTCTGTGATTCCCAGCAGGCGGAGAATTTCAGCTTTGTCTGTGGACAGTTTGCACAGGTGTCCGTCTTGGGGGCTGGTGAAGCCCCGTTTGGTATTGCCTCCTCCCCCACCGATCAAGGGTTTCTTCAGTTCACCGTGAAGCACTATCCCACCGGGACGGTGACCACTGCCCTGCACAATTGCCAGGAAGGCGATCTGATCGGGGTCAGAGGCCCTTATGGTAATGGTTACCCGATGCAGTTGTTAGAGGGCAGCAATGTGGTGATCGTCGGGGGAGGTTTTGCCTTCACCACCCTCAAATCTCTCACTAATTATATCCTTCATCCGGACAACAGAGGGCGCTTCGGAGAGCTCACCGTGCTCTCTGCCGCTCGCGATCCCGGGGAGATGATATACAAGTACGAGTTGAAGAGATGGAGTGAGCGGGACGATATCCGTCTGATTCTCACCATTGATAAGGAAGCGGAGGAATGGAAGGGGAAGGTGGGATTTGCCGCCCCGGTGCTGAAACAGATAGATCCGTCGTCAAAGAACGCCGTGGCGGTGGTGTGTGGCCCGGCCATTATGATAAAGACCTGTGTGGCTGTTTTGCTTGAACTGGGATTTGCCGCTGACCGGATTCTCACCTCCTTAGAGATGAGGATGAAATGCGGTATCGGGATGTGCGGCAGATGTAACATCGGCGACAAATACGTCTGCCGAGACGGTCCGGTCTTCACTTACCAACAACTTCAAGAAATGCCTAAGGAGTATTGACCAAGCAGATAGATAATAGGAGTAAGCCACAAAAACACTAAGACACCAAGATTAAATAAAACTGACGTGTTTCCTTTGTGTCTTTGCCTGCCCCGTAGGGAAGTATGACCGTATCGGGGTGCCTTAGTGGCTGAATAGTTGCTATTTGGGGGATATAAATATATGCAGCAGATAATAGGGAAAGCCCAAAAAAATCCTGTAAAGATCGTCTTTCCTGAGTATGAAGATGAGCGCATACTGAAAGCCTTGCCTCGCTTGATAGCAGATAGAATAGCTTATCCTGTGTTGTTAGGCGAAGAGGAGAGGATTACCCGCAAGGCCAAGG
The DNA here is from genome assembly GCA_030640765.1 of Candidatus Latescibacterota bacterium. Classification (GTDB taxonomy): domain Bacteria; phylum Latescibacterota; class MVCY01; order MVCY01; family MVCY01; genus MVCY01. Next base: position 1,898 of record DAOWIT010000139.1, read on the forward strand.
AGCTCGATGTGAATTTAGCGGGGGTGGAGATAGTGGATCCGAATTTCGACCCCAATAAAGAGGAGTATGTAGAACTTCTCTATCAACGGCTGGTTAAGAAAGGAATAACCAGAGAACAGGCGGAAGAGCGCATTTTGAGCTCCTTATCTTACTATGCTGGGGCGATGGTAAAGACAGGAAGAGCTGCTGGGGCTGTCTCTGGCGCTGCCCATCCCACCAGCGATACGATTAGGGCTGCCCTCTATACCATAGGCCCCCAGGAGGGAATCAAGATAATCTCTTCTTTTTCTATAATGAAGCTTTCTGCCTCTCCCTACACAGATCGAGGATACTTAGTCTATGCCGACTGTGCGGTAGTGATAGATCCCACAGCAGAACAGTTAGCCGACATCGCCATCTGCACGGCAAAATCTGCTACTCAACTGTTGGAATTGACTCCCCGAGTTGCCCTGCTGTCCTTCTCCACCTATGGTAGTGCTGCTCATCCTTCAGTGGATAAGGTGAAAAAGGCCACCGAAATCGCCCAGCAACGCTGCCCCGATATCTTAATTGACGGAGAACTTCAGGTAGACGCAGCCTTAGTACCTGAGGTGGCTGGGAGGAAATGTCCTTCTTCACCTATGGGAGGGAAAGCGAATATCTTGATCTTCCCCAGTTTAAATGTTGGCAACATCGCCTGTAAGCTCACCGAGAGATTGGCTGGAGCCTCTGCCTACGGACCTCTGCTCCAGGGATTGAAGTATCCTTACGGTGATCTTTCCCGGGGTTGTAGTGTGGAGGATATAATAGGCGTTACCGCAGTAACTGCAGTTCAAGCTCAACAAAGGAGAAGAAGTGAAAGTACTGGTAATTAATTCTGGAAGCTCTTCAATAAAATATCAATTGTTTTTGATGCCTCAGGAGAAGATATTGGCCAGAGGGCTGTTGGAGAGGATAGGGCTGTCGGGCTCTCTGCTTCACCACAGTCGCGAAGAGAATTCTGAAATAGAAATCTCAACAGAGATAAAAGACCATCACCAAGGATTAAGGATAGTCCTGGAAACCCTTTCGCATCCCCAGTATGGTGCCATTGAACAGATAGATGAGATAAGTGCCGTCGGCCACCGGGTAGTGCACGGCGGAGAAAAATGTACTGCCTCCCGTTTGGTGGACGATAATCTGGTTTCCACGGTGAGAGAATTCTGTGAACTGGCTCCGCTCCACAATCCTCCCAATCTGACAGGGATAGAGGCCTGTGAGGAATTACTCCCTTCTGTTCCACAGGTGGCGGTATTTGACACTGCCTTCCATCAGACCATTGCCGATTACGCTTACCTTTACGCTATTCCCTACGCTTACTATGAAAAATATCGAGTCAGAAGATATGGTTTTCATGGTACTTCGCATCGCTATGTAGCCTTGCGGGCAGCCCGAATATTGGGACAACCCTTAACAGAGCTAAAGATAATCACTTGCCACCTGGGTAACGGCTGCAGTATCACCGCAGTGAAGGGAGGGAGATCGGTAGAGACTTCTATGGGGTTTACCCCTCTTGAAGGATTAGTGATGGGAACTCGCAGTGGCGACCTCGACCCCGCGGTGGCGTTTTACCTAATGGAAAAACTGAACCTATCCGTATCGGAGATGAAACAGATATTGAACAAACAGAGTGGCCTTCTGGGAGTTTCTGAGATAAACAGCGATATGCGGGATATCTGGAAGGCAAAGGAAGCCGGCAATCCCAGGGCAGACTTGAGCTTGAGGATTTTCTGGCACCGGTTGAAGAAGTACATCGGGGCCTACGCCGCAGTTATGAATGGCTTAGATGTTCTGGTCTTCACCGCCGGCATCGGGGAGAACGACTATCGCACCCGGCAGAAGGTCTGTGAGGGAATGGATCACCTGGGCATAGAGATAGACGAAGAGAAAAACGCTGCCGTGCAGGCAGCGGAAGGCATAATCTCCTCTACTTCCTCCCGGGCGAAGGTCCTGGTAGTTCCCACCAACGAGGAGCTGATGATCGCCCGTGACACCTATGAGATAGCAAAAGGAAAAACAGGGAAACAACAGCGATGATACTTAAAGGCAAGGCATGGAAGTTCGGGGATGGCATAAGCACCGACCTCATCTGTCCAGGCAGATATTTTCACCTTCGCTCTAACCTGCCCGAACTGGCCCGCCATGTATTGGAGGATGCAGACCCGGAGTTTGCCCGGAAGGTTAACGGAGGGGATTTTGTTGTAGCCGGTGAGAATTTTGGGTTGGGCTCAAGCAGAGAACATGCGCCCCGGATCATAAAGTTGGCAGGTGTAGGGGCTGTGCTGGCGAAATCCTTCGCTAGAATATTCTACCGCAATGCCATAAACATCGGATTGCCAGCCTTAGAATGCAGCACGGATGGAATATCTGCTGGTGATCTGCTGGAGGTGGACTTTTCTGCGGGTCTAATTTTCAACCGAACCAGAGGATTGGAGCTTAAAATGACCCCTCTTCCCCCGGTGATGCTGAAGATCCTCTCTGACGGCGGTCTGGTAGCCCATATCCAGAAATATGGAGATTTTGAGTTACTATAAGCTCATAGTTTGTAAGTAGTCCCAACAAGGCTCTAAGGCCCGTCCCCGGGCCGTCTGTGTCCACCCGAGGACGGGTGGACGAGCCCCGTTAGACAAACTTCTCTATGCGGTAGAATTTGCTGGGGTGTTTTCCATATCTAACGGGGCGAGCTACTCGTTGGGGATTCCTGGACCAGAAGCTCCGCAAT
>DAOWIT010000009.1 GCA_030640765.1 Candidatus Latescibacterota bacterium
AGTGGCCGGCGATGAGATGGACCAGGCAATCGGCCAGTACTTAAAGAAGGATCATAATCTGCTCATCGGAGAGAGAACAGCAGAAAAGCTGAAATGCCAAATAGGTTCTGTCTACCCATTAGAGAAAGAGATAGAGGCACCGGTAAAAGGGCGGGACTTGGTGGCAGCGATTCCCAAGACGATTGTAGTGCGTTCAGAGGAGATTCGAGAAGCACTGGCTGAACCGGTAAATGCTATTGTGCAGGCAGTCCGTTTGACCCTGGAACGGACCCCACCGGAATTGGCTGCAGACATTATCGACCGGGGTATTATTATGACTGGAGGTGGGGCACTGCTCAGAGGCTTAGACCAACGCCTCCAAGAGGAAACTGGCCTACCGGTAAACATCTCCGAAGATCCTCTCTCCTGTGTAGTTAGAGGAGCAGGTCGGGTGTTAGAAGATACTGACTCTTACACAAAGATACTGTTTTAACCAAAAGATGATACAATTTACGAAAACCTTCTTCTTTGACAAAAAATACCTTTTGTTTGTTGTTGTCGTTATTCTCTCCTGCACTATGATGCTACTGGGAGAAAGAGAGAAGGTGAAGTTTGGTGAAACAGTGGTAGCAGCTATATTCAGCGGTGGAGAGTTGGTTTTCTCTAAGACTATCCAGATGAGCCGGCTGTGGCGAGAAAATCAATTTCTAAGACGACGCAATATTAAGTTATCTATAGGATTGCACCGTCTCCGGGAGGCCGAATTAGAGAATGTTCGCCTGCGTCGACTACTTGATTTCAAACAGGAGAGTGGATTTTCCCTCCTTCCTGCAGAAGTGATCGCCACCAGTGGCAGCCAAGGAATTAACTCCATCACAATTGCTATTGGTTCCAAAGACGGCATCAAACAGAATATGCCCGTGGTAACCGCCGAAGGTTTAGTGGGAAGAACCATTAAGGTTTTCCTCACTTGCTCTGTAGTGCAGCTTTTACTGGATAGAAACTGTCGGGTTAGTGCAGTTGTCCAAAATCAAGATCGTTCCTTCGGGATTGTAGAATGGGAGGGGGGACGAAAGCTCAAACTAAAAGGTATTTCCTTGAGAAGTAATATCCAATTGGAAGATGTAGTTATCTCCTCCGGTATGGGGGGGATTTTTCCTAAGGGGTTACAAATCGGGAAGATCAGCAAAATAGAAGGCCAGGAACTGGGGCTTTTCAAAAAAGTGGAACTTACACCCAGCGTTCAATTCTCTCGTTTAGAAGAGGTGTTTGTGCTAATAAAATGATAGGGTATCCGTAGTGAAAGAGAAATCAAACCTAAGGGCAAGATAAAAGATGAAGGAATAAAGTGATAGGGTATCCGCAGTGAAAGAGAGATCAGCAGGAATTAATAAATCGCAGAAAGCAGCTATTTTCAAGGAATATGTCAAGACAATTGTCTATGTCTTTATCCTTGCGTTTTTCATCAGACAGTTTGTGATCCAAGCCTTTCGCATACCGTCCGGCTCCATGGAAGACACGCTGTTGGTCGGTGATTTCTTGCTGGTGAACAAATTCATCTATGGGGCCAGCAGTCCAGACCATATCCCGTTCACTTCTGTTGAACTTCCCCATTTCCGCCTGCCGGGCTTCAGAGAGGCGCGCCCAGGCGACATTGTTGTTTTCCGTAGTGTTCAAAATCCATACAAGAATATTATAAAGCGCGTCATCGCCATCGAGGGACAGACACTGGAGATCAAGGATAAGGTAGTCCATGTGAATGGCAAGAGAATTTCCAATCCCCCAAAATCCAAGTATCTTAACCCTCGAATCTCTCCGGCATGGGAGAGCAATCTGGACAATCTGGGACCGGTCAAAGTACCCCCGGGTATGGTCTTTGTAATGGGTGACAACAGAGACAATAGCTATGATAGTCGCTATTGGGGGTGGTTACCTAAAAAAAACATAAAAGGCAAGGCATTGATAATCTACTTTTCCTGGAACAAAGATGCTCCCCTGTGGGATATTGTCCATAAGATCCGCTGGGGCAAAATTGGAAGTCTCATTAGATAACCCCAAATTATGCATTGAACACTGAAGCTCACCGAAAACACCGGAATAGTAACAATATATGAGAAAAAAACATCGCTTAAAATGTGAAACGAGATTTCAATGGGCTCTTATAAGTTCGGTGACTTCGGAGTTTTTCAGTGTTGCAAATATGACAGATATAACAGGAGCGTTGAGAGATGAAGGTTAGAAAAGCGGTTATCCCGGCAGCTGGTCTGGGGACGAGGTTTCTACCGGCAACAAAGGCGCTGCCCAAGGAGATGATGCCCATTGTGGACAAACCGGCGATTCAATATATCGTCGAAGAGATAGTGGCCTCAGGGATAGAGGATATTCTCATAATCACTGGCCGGGGCAAGCGAGCAATCGAAGACCATTTCGACAAATCCTTTGAGTTGAACTCGGTGCTGAGAGAAAAAGAAAAAGTCGAGATTTTGAAAACCTTAGAGGAGATCGAGCGGCTGGCAGATATTCACTATCTGCGCCAGAAAGAGGCCCTGGGAACCGGTCATGCAATTCTTAAAGCAAAGAATCACATTGGTGGTGAGCCTTTCGCGGTGCTCTACGGCGATGATTTAGTGAAGGCAAATACCCCCTGCATAAAGCAACTCAGCGATCTTTATGAAAAATACAGCTCTTCCATCTTGGCCGTGGCTGAGGTTCCCCAGGAAAAGGTAGGCGATTACGGAATAATTAAGGCGAAAAATATAGGTGGCATCTATTTAGTTGAAGATCTGGTAGAGAAACCTGAGCCCAAAAAAGCACCCTCTAATTTGGCGCTCTTGGGGAGATTTATCTTGGAACCCGAGATATTTGCTGTTTTAGAAAAGACAAAACCAGCGGTAGATAACGAACTTAGGATAACAGATGCCATCAAAACTCTGGCTAAAACCCATGTCGTCTATGCCCATAAAATCGAGGGAGAATGGATCACTGTTGGTGATCGATTGTCCTATCTGATAGCGACTGTGAAGTTTGCTTTGGCAAGACCAGACATAGGACCAAAATTCAAAGAATACCTTATTGGACTTTCTCAAAGATGGAGAGAATAGTAGAGCCTCCCCTACGAAAACTAAACGAGGGTACTCGGGAGTTGGAAAAAGTTATAGACTTAGATGGGCGCAAATTTCCTCCTAAACTCAAATCCTTGTTCAAAAAGATTGGCCAGGCTGCGGATGAGTCTGGGGTCACTGTCCACTTAGTGGGGGGGCTGCCCGGGGACATTTTGTTAGCTCAGCCCAATTTAGATGTTGACATCGTGGTAGACCGCGACGGTGTC
>DAOWIT010000108.1 GCA_030640765.1 Candidatus Latescibacterota bacterium
CCCAAAATGTAGTCCATAGAGTTGGTGGTATTGTAAATTAAACTCTCGGAGTAACAGGCATAGGCGGGTATCATCTCGGCTGTTACGAAGCCGTCGTAGCCGATCTCTCCGAAGGCGGCCATAACCTCAAGCCAGTCCACATCCCCTGCTAAAAGGTCAACGAAACCGCCCAGGGTACCCACCGACCTCCTGAAGTCCTTGAAATGAACCCGTCTTATCCTCTGCCCTAGTATTCTGATCCACTGTTCCGGGTAGCCAGTGAGGATCACATTTCCCACATCGAAGTAGACCCCCACATAATCACTTCCGACTTTGTCCACGAATTCCCTCATTTCCAGAGGGCTTAACAGAAATTTGTTCCAGACATTTTCGATGGCGATTGAGACCTGATGCTTCTCTGCCTCTGGGGCCAGTTCCCTCAGGGCTGCCATCGAGCGTTCGTAGACCGTGTCATAGGGAACAACTCTGCTGCCGGGGATAAAATCGGCCCCTACGGTCCCCGGCACCACCAGGATGGCATCGGTTCCCAGCCAGGTGGCTACATCCAGCATCTTCACCACAACCTGCTTTGCCTTCTCACAGGTCTGTTTGTCATCGCTGGTGAGGGGATAGCTCCAGAACAGACCGGTAGCTAAGCCGCTTATCTCTATGCCAATTCGACCGGCCATCTGAGCTATTTTTGAGACTTCCTGCTGGGTTGAATCGAGGGTTAGTTCCCCTTCTTCGGCTATTGCCAGCTCTATCGCCTCGAAGCCGGCATCTCTTGCCAGGTTCATATAATCTTCTAAGCTACCACTGGCGAACGACCATTGATTGATGCTTTTCTTCATTTTTTAATTCCTCCTCTGGTTTAACAAAGTAATAATTCGGCCACAAAGGCACAAAGATCAGATAATAAATACCTTGGTCTCTTCGTGTCTTGGTGGCCAAATCCTTCGGGAGTCACCCGTCCTGTGCCCCCTATGGTTTCTTTCATAAATGGCGATGATGAGATGGCGAATTCTCACACCTTTACTTCCCTACCCGTCTCTGCTGACTTTATCTCTGCCAGCACTATCTCTATGCTGGCGCGGGCATCCTCGGGGGTAACGATAGCGGATTCCGTGTTCTCGAGGATGCAGTTAACGAAATATTGAATTTCGTTAAAGTATCCGCCCATATCTGCGATATTGCCAGCAGTCTTTGTTTTCCCTTGGATTTTGGGTTTCTCGATCTGGGGTGAGTGAGATTTCTGCCCTTCTGGATAGACAGTGAGACTGGGTTGCCTGGCTGAGTTGAATTCCACTACGCCTTTTTCAAAGTACGCCCTGAAGGCCATACTGAAGGGGAATTCTGGGGTGGTTTTCCAGCCTCCTTCTGCCAGAGCAGTCTTTTTCCCCTCGTAGTTGTAGATGGTGAAGATATGATTCCAGGCGTGTGCCTCTCTAATCCCTTCGGCAAAGACAGAGTAGGGTCTACCCATCAGATAGAGGATGAAATCCACATCGTGAATGTGCAGGTCCATAACTGCGCTGCCGCTTTTCTGGGGATCGGACATCCAGTCTTCCCAGGTCCAGGTCACCGGGGGACTGAGCCTTGAGCATGAGATGGCGCTCAGTTCCCCTAAGGTGCCGTCTTGGCTTAATTGTTTCAAATAGACATATTCAGGCCAGAACCGGATGCAGTGAGCAACCATAAACTTAACCTTGGCAGCTTCGGCGGACCGAATCATCTTGTCTGCTTCTTCTAAGGTCAAAGCTATAGGTTTCTCGCAGAGCACATGTTTTCTGGCCCGGACTGCCTTGACTGTGTAATCACAGTGCAGATAGGTAGGCAGACAGATGTCAATCATATCCAGCTCTTCATTTGCCAGCATTTCAGAGAAATCAGTGTAAACAGCCGCTCCCTGGGGTTCTGCCACCTTTTTTGCACTCTCTTCCTGGAGGTCAGTGACCGCCGCCAGCTTTGTCTTCGGCAAAACGGCATAGACACTTCCGTGCATTTGCCCCATAAATCCCGCTCCAATAAGACCAACCTTTAACATAGTTTTTCTCCCTCCTTTTACCCAAGAATTGCCTTTCCAGGCTTCATACTGGACTTATTATTCTTGCGATTACTGCGATCGCACTCCTTATTGATATCGCTTATCACCGCAAAGTTACGGTAGTGGGGAACTGATGCCCCATAGGATTGATCCATTCATAAAAAGTCTAAAATCCACCACGGAGACACAAAAACCACGGAGAAAAACAAACATATAATTATTTGATTATTCTCTCGTTGTATCCTCTGTGTTTTCAGTGGTGGAAACAAGTTTAAGGACTTCTTACGAAGGAGCCCAAGGTTTGTATAATATAATCAGGTAATAGGTCTATGTCAATTAAACTTTTGGTAGTTTTGAACACTGAAGTCTGCTGTTTGTTTCTCAGACGACTCCAGAGATTCCATCGGAGTTCGAGGCAATTCTGTCATTTCCCAAAAAACTTGGGTGGGTTTCATTTGAACCCACCCAAAGTGAATTTGCCTTGGAGGAAGTTGAGAAGATGTTCATTGCAGTTTTCTTCCTGATAAGGAAGTTGTCAGTCATTTTGAG
>DAOWIT010000065.1 GCA_030640765.1 Candidatus Latescibacterota bacterium
ACAGAACCTATTTGGCATTTCAGCTTTTCTGCTGTTCTATCTCCGACGAGCAGATTATAATCCTTCTTTAGGTACCGGGCGATCGCCTGGTCCATTTCATCGCCGGCCACTCGGATAGAGGTGAGGGTGACAACTCCAGAAAGGGCGATCACAGCGATCTCTGATGTTCCTCCGCCTATGTCCAGTACCATTGAACCAATGGGCTCTTCTATGGGCAATCCTACCCCAATAGCCGCTGCCATTGGTTCAGCAATCAGATGAATCTCGCTTGCCCCAGCGCGTTCAGCCGAATCTTTCACCGCCCTCTTCTCCACTTCGGTGATCCCTGAAGGTACTCCAATTATAATCCGTGGCCGTACCATAAATCTGCCTCTCAGCACCTTTTTTATGAAGAAACGGAGCATCTCCTCAGTCACTTCAAAATTGGTGATCACCCCGTCTTTTATGGGGCGGATAGTTTCAATCTCCCCAGGTGTTCGCCCTTCCATCTCTCTGGCCTCTGCCCCCACCGCCAATACCCGTCCTGTAGAGGTCTCTAAGGCCACACTGGAAGGCTCGTTGAGTACAATCCCCCTGCCTTTCACATATACCAGAGTGTTCGCTGTCCCCAGATCTATGCCGATCTCGTTAGAGATAATTCCCAAAAATCTCAGTCCCATAACTGCCTCACTAATCTATTATCTATGAATTTAAACTACCAGTTTAGCCACAAAGACACTAAATCACCAATATAAAATAAATCTTTTGCTCCATTATTTCCTTTGTGACTTTGTGTCTTAGTGGCTGAAGAACTATAACCCTTTAGTGGAGAAAATGTCTCATTCCTGTAAACACCATAGATATTCCCACGCGATTGGCAGTAGCAATACCCTGATCATCTCGAAGGGAACCACCAGGTTGCACGATATAGCGTATGCCGTTCTCTGCAGCTACTAAAATGATATCCTCAAAGGGGAAAAAAGCATCTGAAGCCATTACCAACTCAGACATCTCTCGTTCTATATTCTTTTCACCACAGATCTCCTTAAGATTTTCGTGGGCTTTTGTGATTGCCAGTTTTTGCAGAGAGTCAATTCGATTGGGCTGTCCTGCCCCCATGCCGATTACCTGAAATTGCCTGGGTTTGTACTCCCGTGCTAGGACAATGGCGTTGGATTTAGTGTGTTTAACCGCCTTCCAAGCAAATTCTGCCAGAAGCTTCTTCTCCTCCGGAAATCCGCTCTGGGTCGCTACCTTCCACTCCTGATAGAGTGAGGTATCTCTCTCTTGTTCTAATATACCTCCAATAATATGGCGATAGGTATATTTCCCTGCCTGGCCGGAACTTATGGGTGGTATCTGTAAGATTCTTAGATTTTTGCTTTTATTTTTCAAAAAGGATAGGGCCTGTTTCTCGTAACCAGGAGCGACCAGTATCTCCACGAACTTCTTTTCCAGAAACTCGGCTGTGGTCAAGTCTACCGGCACAGTGCAGGCGACAATGGATCCGAAGGCGCTCACTGGATCACCCTGCCAGGCAGCCTCTAAGGCTTCCCGGAGTGTCTCTCCAGTGGCATACCCACAGGGATTGGTGTGCTTAACCACCGCCACTCCCATGGTGTTTCCCAGCTCTTTAATTGCTTCAAGAGCCCCATCCGCATCTACATAATTGTTGTAGGACATCTGTTTGCCGTGCAGTTGTTCAACATTGCCAGCACAGGGTTCAGTGACCCCTTCATTCCGATAAAAAGTTGCCCTCTGATGCCAGTTCTCGCCATATCTTAAGACCTCACCCTTGGTGTACTTCAGCCGGAGGATCTTCTCCTCCGCTAATTTTCCGCTCAGATACCTGTCGATGGCAGCATCGTAGTCAGCCGTGGCCCGAAAAGTCTTGGCGCACAGTATATCCCTGGTTTGAGCAGAAAGTTCTCCGCTGGTCTCCAGTTCTCGAAGCACCAGACTGTAATCAGCAGGGTCAACCACTACCCCGACATAGCGATAGTTTTTGGCTGCGCTTCTCAGCATAGTAGGACCACCGATATCGATGTTCTCGATGGCCTCTTCTAAGGTGCAGTCCGATTTGGCTATTGTAGCCTCAAAGGGATAAAGATTGACTACCACCAGATCAATGAGCTCAATGGCATTTTCTTCTACATCTTTCATATGCTGAGGATTATCTCTGAGCGCCAACAGTCCTCCGTGAACCTTGGGATGGAGAGTCTTCACCCTGCCATCCATCATCTCAGGGAAACCGGTCAGCTCTGAGATAGGCCTGACCGGAATGCCAGCCTCTTGGAGCACCTTCGCTGTCCCCCCTGTGGAGACAATCTCAACGCCCAGTCGATTTAAGCCCCTGGCAAATTCCACAATCCCAGTTTTGTCAGAGACACTTACCAAAGCTCGCCTGATCCTTGCCACCTCAAACTCCTTTCCAAAAAGAAATGAAGCAACTCCTATCTATTTTGCCACCAGCCGATTATAGGCTTCTTCATACTTAGCCAGAGTTTTATGAACTACCTCTGCAGGCAGTGTAGGTGCCGGTGGTTTCTTATTCCAACCCAAACCCTCCAGGTAATCTCTCACGAATTGCTTATCAAAACTCTCCTGGGAACAGCCTGGTTGATATCTTTCCCGAGGCCAAAACCTGGAAGAGTCCGGTGAGAGAATTTCGTCTATCAGAATGATTTTCCCGGAGCAAACGCCGAATTCAAATTTGGTGTCGGCAATAATTATGCCTTTAGATTCAGCATATTCGGAGGTCTTTGTGTAGATTTGGATGCTCAGATCCTTCAAGATAGTTGCCCTCTCCTCACCCAGCAAGTTTATTACTTCAGTAAAGGAAATATTCTGGTCATGCCCAGAGGCAGCCTTTGTAGCCGGAGTGAAGATCGGCTCAGGGAGTTCATCTGATTCTGTAAGCCCCTGGGGAAGCTTAATGCCACAGATAGTTCCACCGCTGCGGTATTCACGCCACCCAGACCCGGAAAGATAACCTCTGACCACACATTCCACACCAATCTGTTCGGCCTTCTTTACTAACATAGACCTGCTTTCCAAGACGTCCCTAAATTTTTGAATTCTCTGTGGAAACTGGTCCACATCAGCGGAGATAAGGTGATTCTCCACGATCTCTTTCACAAAGTCGAACCAAAATAGGGACATCTGGGTTAGTATTCTCCCTTTTCCAGGGATACCGTTGGGCATAATACAGTCGAAGGCAGAGATTCTATCTGTGGCTATGATTAGCAGCTTATCGTCCAGTTCATAGAGATCTCTCACTTTGCCTCGCTTAAACAGTTTTATGCCCGGCAGTTCTGTGTGAATCAACGCCTCTTCCATACATTATCCCCCTGATGAAGTTCTATAATAAAATATTTTCTTGATAAAGTCAAGGTATTTTCTTTAAGATACTGAAATATCCTCTCAAATTCAAAAAAAGGCTGAACTCCTGTTCCGAGCTCAGCCTTTCTATCTAAAACAAGTGAAGGCTGAATCATTCTCCCCTCTTTTTCTGAAGCGAGCCTATCCTGTCTTTGGGTCTGCTGAATCTTCTTGCTTGCTTGAAGGCCTCCTACTCTTAAGTAAATCATGTAACTGTCTGATCGCCACGCTTAAACCTTCGCACCAGGGAGATATCCGGGGCATTCTCCATTTTTTCCTTTGCAGTTTTCTTGATTAGACAGTAAAAGCTGAAAATGGTTTAATCTCTCGCCCACTTTTTGTTGACAAACACCCAAAAAAGCTGTATATTCCAACACTATGAAGTACACGGTAGCCCTTTATGGACGTAACTTTATGCAATGAAATCATTTTATTGTGGCGCAACTCAAACCAATGAAACTATTAGGAATTGAGACAGCAACAATGGTGGGAAGTGTGGCCATCGTTGACCAGGTGGATGTGGTGGCCTCTTACCTTTGGAATATTGAATCGGCCCATTCTGAGCATTTGATGGTTGCCATCCAACAGATCTTAGCCGATGCCTCCCTTTCTCTCCAGGAGTTAGATGGGGTGGCAGTCTCCATCGGCCCGGGGTCTTTCACTGGACTTAGAATCGGGTTGAGTACTGCAAAAGGGCTTTGTTATGCCACGGGATTGCCGTTGGTGACCGTTCCCACTTTGGACGCTTTAGCCTCCCGACTGGTTTTCTGCAAATATCAGGTCTGTCCTATGCTTGACGCCAGAAAGGGAGAGGTCTACGCCTCCATCTACCAAACTGCAGATGGAGAAATCAGCAGGCTCTGCCCTCCAGAGGCAATTCCGCCCGAACTGCTACTCAAAAGAATCTCCCAGCCGACTGTCTTCTCTGGCAAGGGAGCGATTGTCTATCGAGGGACTATCTTGAAAACATTAGGTAAAAAGGCGTATTTCGCCCCACCTGAATTGAACTCCCCTGATGCTGCCGCGGTGGCAAGATTGGGCTTCTCAGCACTTCAAAACGGAGAAACAGCGGAACTATTTTCTGTTGAACCTTTCTATCTGAGGAAACCGGATGCAAAGATCAGCACCAAATCCACGGTGTAGTGATTGGCGACACTTCCTCTTATTTTTTTGGTTGTTTCGGTGTCGTTCAGTGTTTTCCAAATCTGGGTTGAAGTATTCTGCATATCTCCCTAAATACCTGTTCTGGGGAAATTCCTTTCATACACTGAAAATGGCCACGGGGGCATTTTTCCCCGCCGTGGATCCCACAAGGACGGCACTTGAGTTGTTTTTGAACAACAGTGTTTCCTTCTCCCCAGGGGGCAAACCCAAAGGCGGGGACAGTGGGTCCAAAGATGGCTACTACCGGAGTCTTCATCGCCGCTGCCAGGTGTACCGGAGCGCTGTCGTTGGATAAGAGAAGTGTACATCTTTCTAGCAGAGCGGCCGACTGACGAAGAGACATCTGGCCGGCAGCTACTGCGCCGACTCCACTGGGCAACGCCTTCGCTATCTGCTGACAGAGTTGCCGGTCTGCCACTCCACCTATCAGAACAATCATTATCCCGAACTTCTTAAATAGAAGCCTGGCCACCTCAGCGAACCTCTCTGAAGGCCAGCATTTGGTAGGCCATACTGATCCAGGGGCAATTGCTACCAATCTGTGCGAGGCTTGAATCTCGTTTCTCCACAGGAACTCTGCTACCCACTCTTGGTCTTGAGGGCTGGGGAAAATTTCCGGATTTTTATCCTCAAGGTAAATCCCGAAAGGAAGCAGCAGGTCAAGGTTGCGCTCAATCTCATGGACGTCTTTTCGGTAGAAAGCCCTGTGGGTGAACAGAAAAGCCCCAATACTGGTGTTGAAACCTATCCTCTGACGAATTCCACTTAAGGCAGTTAGAAGGGCACTGCGGAACGAACGATGCGGCACAATCGCCAGGTCAAAGTGCTCCTTTCGTAACCTGTTACCCAATTTCAAAAAGGCCCGTATGCCCCTCTCTTTTCCCCGCTTGTCGTAGAGGATTACATCGTCAATGTGAGGGTTGCCAACAAGCAGGTCCGCTGTCTGGGGGATTGCCAGCACAGAGATACGGGCATAGGGAAAACCCCTTCTGATTGCTCGAACTAGAGGGGTGGTCAACACCAAATCCCCGATAAAAGCAGTTTGAATAACTAAGATTTCAGATATAGACGGCATTATCTCTGCTTTTAGCAACTATCTCTTTCCTCCTGTGGATGTTACCTTTTTCGAATTTTTCGGGACTATTGAGTTCTTAGCACGGGTTGATGGGAATAGAAATTTAGTGATTTTTCCCCCAAGGGGCAAGGATTTTTTCACCAGTGCCTTGGGTTGTTCCAGCAGTGGACTCCATCTTGTTGAATTTCTGACTTCAATGGACTTCAACTACAGAAACCGCGGAAGAGGCGCAAAAAACGAAGAGTCTCGTAGATACTACTGGGAACAGCAGCAAATAGTTTGCATTCTACAGTGGCTTAAGACTTGTTGAGTATCACCCCATTACCGGGAATCAACAAACACAACCAACTTAAAAAACAAGGGGAAACAGCATGAAAGAGTGCGTGAATCTGGAGGAGAACAAGAAACAGTGTCCTTGTACCTACGAACCCTGCTCGAAAAAGGGCATCTGTTGCGAATGCATAAAATATCACTGGCAACTCGGAGAGCTGCCTGCCTGTTTTTTCACTCCTGAGGTGGAGAAGACCTACGACAGGTCCATAGAAAGGTTTATTCAGAGCTATCAACACGGAAGGTAGAATCGGCCACTTTTCTTGCAGTTAGTCCATCTGCATTTAACCACTCACTAATCACCATTCACCACTCACCAGCTGAGCCATTGGAGGCGGTCAGGGATGAAGAACCCTGAACAGAGAATTGTGGAGCTCTCGGAGACAATCCGTGAGCACAACCACAGATATTATGTCCTGGGGGAGCCGGTTATCTCCGACTACGAGTACGACCAGTTGATGCGGGAGTTGATTGAGCTGGAACGGGAGCATCCCAAACTGGTCAAGCCCGACTCGCCTACTCAACGGGTAGGGGGACAACCTACAGAGGAGTTTCCCACGGTGGTACACTCCTCCCCAATGCTCAGCCTGGACAACACCTATTCAGAGGAGGAGCTGCGCGACTTCGACCGGCGGACAAAATCGGCACTGCCCGGAGAAGAGGTGGAATATGTGACAGAGTTGAAGATAGACGGAGTGGCCATAAGTCTCATTTATCGCGATGGCCAGCTGGTACAGGGAGCCACTCGGGGAGACGGCATCAGAGGCGATGAGATCACTCAGAATCTCAAAACCATCAGAACCATCCCCCTACGACTCAAGACCACAGTGGCCGAGTGTGAGGTCAGAGGAGAGGCCTATCTCTCAGCGGAAGAGTTCCTCCGCATCAACCAAGAGCGTGAAGAGAAAGAGGAGAAACTGTTTGCCAACCCTCGCAATGCCGCCGCCGGGTCGCTGAAGCTCCAGGACCCCAAGATTGTGGCTCAGCGAAGGTTAAGTTTCCTTGGCTACTGGCTCAATATCTCAGGAGATGGACCGAGAACGCACGCTCAGTGTCTTGATTGGCTTGCAAGGGCGGGATTTATCGTTCCTCCCTACAGAACAGGTTGCTGTTCCCTCGATGAGGTGCTCCAATTCTGCGACGAGTGGGAAAAGAAAAGAGGCCAACTCTCTTATCAGATTGACGGAGTGGTGGTCAAAGTGAACTCTCTTGACCAGCAGCGGAGGCTGGGCAGCACAGCCAAAAACCCCCGCTGGTCAATCGCCTATAAATTTGAGGCAGAGAAGGCTCAGACTTTGGTTAAAGATATTATACTCCAGGTGGGCAGAACCGGGACGGTTACCCCGGTGGCTGTGCTCGATCCAGTGAAGGTAGCCGGCTCTACCATCAGCCGTGCCACCCTTCACAACCAGGACGAGATACTTCGGAAGGACATACGCATCGGGGATACTGTCATCATCGAAAAAGGCGGAGATGTAATTCCAAAAGTGGTAGAGGTAGTTAAAGAAAAAAGACCGGTCGGGACTAACTCGTTTATTTTCCCCGACAAATGTCCAGTTTGTAACTCCCCCCTGCATAGAGAAGAGGAGGAAGTAGCCGTCAGGTGTGAGAACCTGAGGTGCCCGGCTCAACTGCGGCGCAGGATTCAACACTTCGCCTCCCGCACTGCGATGGACATCGAAGGGCTGGGAGAGGCGGTGGTGAATCAATTAGTGGAAAACAAACTGCTCCAGGATTACGCCGATCTCTACTATTTGAAGGCTGACCAATTGATCCCCTTGGAGCGAATGGCAGAAAAATCTGCCGATAACCTTATTTCTGCTATCCAGACTAACAAAAGCAGGTCCCTGGACAGGTTCATCTTTGCCCTGGGTATAAGACATGTGGGAACCAACGCCGCCCGGGTGCTGGCCAGAGAATTTTACTCCTTGGACAGATTGATGGTGGTTTCAGTGGAAGAATTAGAATGTATCAACGAAATCGGCCCCACCATTGCCGCCAGCGTGGTGCGTTTCTTCGCCAATCCAGAAAATCAGAGGGTGATCGAGAAGTTGAAAAGGGCGGGGTTGGGAATTCCAGTAGCAAAAGAGGAGAAACCTGGCCGCGAAAGACTGTTTGAGGGTAAGACCGTTGTTCTCACCGGCACATTGAGAGGCTACACCAGAGATGAACTAAGCGAACTGATCCGACAGTTAGGCGGAAAGGTTACCTCCAGTGTGAGCAAAAAGACTGACATAGTGGTAGTGGGAGAGGATCCCGGTTCAAAATA
>DAOWIT010000074.1 GCA_030640765.1 Candidatus Latescibacterota bacterium
ACCATAGAGGGTGAACTGCGGATAATAAAAACAGCCCAGCTCACAGGCATTCACTTGGCACGGTTGCCAGCGGGACTGGTAACCCGTCCCACACTTAAGGCCTTGGTGGCTTCTACGGAGGCTGAATTCCACCAGATAGAGCTCGTCTATCTAACCCAGGGACTCAACTGGCACGCAGAATACCAGGCAGCAGAAGAGAAAGATGGAAAGAGTATGGAGTTCTCCTGTCAGGTCTCCATTGATAACCGTTCAGGGGTAGACTACCAGAATGTCCGCTTGAGGTTAGTGGCCGGTCAAATACATCGAGCAGGCCGAGAACGCGGTCCCCGGCCTATGGCCCGCACAATGGCCCTGGAAAAAGCAGGCACGGAGTTCACAGAAAAACCCCTCTTCGAGTACCACCTCTACACCCTTGACCGCCGGACAACGATCGAGAACAACCAGAGCAAACAGATACCTTTGTTCTCCAGTGTGAGGACAAATATCGAGAGAATTTATTCCTACGACGCCAGCGAGGATCCAAAACAGGTGAAGGTGAGGCTCAAGTTTAAAAACGCCAAAAGCGAAGGTCCGGGAATGCCTTTGCCGGCAGGGAAGGTGCGTATTTTTAAAAAAGGAGCCGATGAGGGAATAGAACTTGTCGGCGAGGACAGGATCGCCCACACCCCGGTAGGTGAGAAGGTGAAGTTGACAGTGGGTAACGCCTTCGACTTAGTGCCCGAGCGCAAGGTGCTCGAACATCACCGTATCTCCCGTACGGTGACCGAAGAGAAGATCCAGATAAAGTTGCGCAACCAGAAGGAGGAGGCGATCACTGTGCTGGTGATCGAACATCTGGCCAGGGATGGGGAGATACTGGAGAGTTCTCTCGAATATGAAAAAAAAGACGCTTACACGGTTGAATTCAAAGTTCCAGTGGAACCAGGCAAGGAGAGCACAGTAGAATACAAAGTGAGATATCACTGAGAATTAGGAGAAATTGCAGAACAGGCAATGCAAAATGAGCGATTGGTGGTGAGTTCGGCAGAAGCAGGGAGGCATAGGTTTTGTTCTCCTGCTCTCAGACCTTCAAGGAAAGGCAGATGAAGAAACTTCTATCTGGAAATGAGGCTATTGCTCGAGGCGCTTACGAAGCGGGGATTACTGTGACCGCTGGCTATCCTGGTACCCCCAGCACCGAGATATTGGAGGCGTTAACCCACTACCAAGAAGTCTACTGTCAGTGGTCCCCGAATGAGAAAGTGGCTTTAGAGATGGCTGCCGGTGCCTCAATTGCCGGGGCCAGATCCCTGGTGACTATGAAACATGTGGGGCTGAATGTGGCGGCCGATCCCCTGATGACTTTGTCCTACACCGGGATCAACCGAGGATTGGTGGTAGTGGTGGCAGATGACCCCGGTATGCACTCCTCTCAAAACGAGGAGGATTCAAGGCATTACGCCCGATTGGCCAAAGTCCCCATGATTGAGCCCTCTGACAGCCAGGAGGCGAAAGATTTCGTCAGCTTAGCCATCGAGATCTCCGAGCGTTTCGATACTCCGGTTATCCTCCGTTCCACCACCCGGGTGGCGCACTCCAAGAGCATAGTTGCTCTCGGGGAAAGAAAAGACCCACCAAGGCCAGTCGAGTTCGAGAGGAATCCAGAGAAATATGTTGCTGTGCCTTCCCATGCTCGGAAGATGCGTCTCAAAATGGAAAAGCGGCTCACAGAACTAAGCGAATTTGTAGAGACTGTCTCTTGTAACTTCGTTCTCCCGGGCGACGGCTCTCTGGGGATTATCACTGGCAGTATCGCCTATCAGTATGTGAGGGAGATCTTCCCCCGGGCCTGGGTGCTGAAGCTGGGTATGAGTTATCCTTTTCCGGACCGACTTATCCGGAAGTTCGCCCAACAGGTGGAACAACTGTTAGTGGTAGAGGAACTGGATGGCTTCCTGGAGGAACACATTCGTTCCTTGGAGATCGCGGTGACAGGAAAAGAGCTTGTACCGGGCATCGGAGAGTTAACCCCCGACCGGCTCTGGGAAGTAAGAGAAAAATTGGAGGGTAGGGCGAAGGTAAAAACCGAGGTCAAGCCGTCTGAGGCGGTATCCCTGCCCTCACGGCCGCCGGTGCTTTGTCCCGGATGTCCCCACCGGGGACTCTTTTATGCTCTGAAACAGTTCGATGTGGTAGTTACCGGGGATATCGGGTGTTACACCCTGGCGGTATTTCCCCCTTTGGAAAAGATGGATACCCTCATCTGTATGGGGGCAGGAATAAGTGCGGCGTTAGGGATGGAGAAATCGGGGCTGAAGAAAAAGGTAGTGGGTGTAGTCGGTGACTCCACCTTCTTTCACTCCGGAATCGGCCCGCTGATGGATATAGCCTACAACCAGGGCAAGGTGACCATAATTGTGCTCGATAACCGAATCACCGCAATGACCGGGCAGCAGGACCATCCCGGCACAGGGAGGACCCTTGAGGGGAAAAAGACAGTGGCTCTTTCTGTGGAACGGATGGCAAAGGCCTGCGGCATCAAGCGGGTCCGTACCGTCGACCCTTACAATTTAGAAAAAGTGCATCAAGTGCTGACAGAGGAGATAGAGGCTGAGGAACCCTCGCTGATTGTTTCCCGTAGACCCTGTCTGTTAGTGGGAAAAAGAGAGAAACGTCCTCCTTTTGAGATTGACGAGCAGCTGTGCAAGACGTGTGGCAAATGCTTACAATTAGGTTGCCCTGCCTTAGAGGCGGTAAATGTTGACGGAAAGAAGAGTGTCAGGATAAATTCCTTGCTTTGTGCAGGCTGCGGGCTCTGTGCCCAGGTGTGCAAATTTGAGGCAATCAAATTGGTGAGTGGTAACTGGCGAGTAGTGAGTTGGTTGCGTTCGCTCCAATGTGGGTTTTTCGGTGAGAAGACCCAGAACGGATGAAGAGCTGTTTAAGTTCCCACTTCTCACTTCTCACTTCTCACTTCATACTTCACACTTCCTAAATGATTATTGGAGGCATGTTATGTCTAATTCTTTAACCAGCATCGTGCTGGTAGGGGTAGGTGGACAGGGAATACTTTTGGCGTGTAATCTTTTGGCCCAGGCCGCGCTTAAGGCAGGATGGGATGTCAAGACCAACGAAGTGCACGGGATGGCCCAACGGGGAGGAAGCGTAGTAGCTCAGGTACGGTTCGGCCAGAAAGTTCACTCTCCGCTTATCCAGAGGGGAACAGCTGATTTTCTCCTGGCATTAGAAAAACTGGAGGCACTGCGTTTCTCAGAGTATCTCAAAGAGGATGGAGCGGCCATAGTAAATGCCCAACAGATTATGCCCTTGCCTGTGGCTACTGGCGCTGCCCAATATCCCCAAGAGATAGACAGGCTTCTGAGAAGGCAATTTCCGAAACTCTCTTTGATAGAGGGAGTATCCTTAGCAAAAAAAGCGGGAGAGATGCGTACTACCAATGTGGTCCTCATCGGGGCACTGTCTATCCTGCTCCCCTTTGACTTGGAGCTGTGGAATTCTGTACTTGAAGAGAACATCAAAGCAAGATTCATAAAAGTTAACCAAAAGGCCTTTGCCCTGGGAAGGGAGTTTAACCCAAACTCGGAAAATACTAAGTGAACACTGAAGCTTAAGAATGAGAATTGGGTACTGGTGACTGGTTCACCGATCACCAATATGGAACGATTTAATACATATGATGTTTACCCAGAAATGTGGACACATGGAGAAGTCATTTTGAGCTGATTTCACTCTGGAACAGATAAAGGATTATGAGGTAGATGCTTACCTGTTAGACACTTATGTGAGAGGGATATATGGGGGGACTGGCAAGGGTTTCGACTGGAAAATTGCCAGAAGAGCAAAGCAATACGGACGGATAATCCTGGCGGGAGGGCTAAATCCAGAAAATATAAAGGAAGCAATTTGTCAGGTAGGACCTTATGGGGTGGATATAAGCAGCGGAGTGGAAATCCGTCCTGGAGAGAAGGACAAAAGAAAACTGGAGCAGTTGGTGCTTCAGGTGAGGAGTACACTGGTGAAAAGAAATTAGCTTTTCATAAGCTTTGAAGCCGTGAAGGAAAGGAGGTGAGAATGATACGAAATAGTCAAGAAAACAGATAAGCAAAAGCAGCAGTGTTGGATAGGTGTAAATAACAAAATCTGTTAACCTTGAACACTTGAAAGGAGGAAAAAAATGGAGAGAACTAAATTCATCCTGCCCGAGGAGGAGATGCCTACCTCTTGGTATAAC
>DAOWIT010000130.1 GCA_030640765.1 Candidatus Latescibacterota bacterium
CGGCCTGGGAGGGAGAAATGTCACCAATGACGTCGCCATCGGTTTGTCCACCCCTCTGGATCAGGCCGAGCAGATTAAAAAGGAACACGGCTGTAGCTTCCTCTCGATGGTCGACGACAAAGAGAAGATCCAGGTGCCGATGATAGGGGGACGTCCTCCTAAAGAAGTGCCCAAAGGTCTTCTATCCTCCATCATTCAGCCCAGGATGGAAGAGATATTCAACTTTACCCTGCGAGAAATAAGACGCAGCGATTACGCCGAACTGTTGCCCGCCGGGATAATCCTCACCGGGGGAGGTGCTATGCTGGAGGGAAATACCCAGCAGGTGGAGCAGGTGTTCGGAATGCCAGCTAAAATAGGAATACCGCAAGGGGTAACGGGTTTGGCCGATGCCATCCAAAGCCCCATCTATTCTACCGCTGTAGGGCTGCTTCATTATTCGGTTAGCAGGACAGACGATAAGATACAACGAGACAGATATCAATTGGGGCCATCTAGAACATTTGGTAAGGTAAAACAGTGGTTTAATAACTTTCTCTAACCATAGGAGGTGGAGGATGAATTTGTCGCTTGATCTGGCAGAAAAGAAGTATGTCAAGATGAAAGTGATCGGAGTAGGAGGAGCTGGCGGAAATGCGCTAAACAGAATGGTCTCTTCCCAGATGGAAGGTATCGAAATGGTGGCAGTTAACACAGATGCCCAAGCGTTAAGTCTGTCTCAGGCTCCCCATAAGATTCAGATTGGGAATAACATAACTAAGGGGTTGGGCACGGGGGGTGATGCGGAGCTTGGCAGGAAGGCAATTGAGGAGGATAAGGAGCAGGTCGCAGAAACGCTTCGAGAGACAAATATGGTTTTCCTCACTGCTGGAATGGGAGGTGGGACTGGCACGGGTGCTTCACCATTCATCGCTGAGCTGGCCAAAGACGCTGGTGCCCTGACCGTAGGAGTGGTGACCAAACCCTTCCTCTTCGAGGGAGACAAAAGGATGACTTGCGCCGATGAGGGCATTTACCAACTCAGAGAGCGAGTGGATACCTTGATTGTTATTCCCAACCAGAGGCTGCTTTCCATAGCGGATGAGAAACAGACTCTGCTGGAGGCTTTCCAAATGGCTGATTCTGTGCTTTATCAGGCCACCCGAGGTATATCAGACCTGATTACCATTCCAGGATTGATCAATCTGGACTTCAACGATGTGAAGACAGTAATGCTGGAAATGGGGGATGCCTTGATGGGTACAGGGACTGCTAAGGGTGAGAATCGTGCCGTTGAGGCTGCTCAACAGGCCATACGTTGCCCCCTGCTGGAGGATATCTCTATCACTGGGGCCAAAGGTGTGCTGGTGAATGTAACCGGCGGGACTGACATGGCACTCCATGAAGTGGATGTTGCTGCCACTATCATTTACGAGGAGGCAGGAAAGGATGCCAACATAATATTGGGGGCGGTCATCGATGAGAACCTGAACGAGGAGATGATGGTGACTGTTATTGCCACCGGCCTGAATGGATCGGCTGCCAGTGTCCAGAAGGAGGCGAGTTTCAAGATGTCCTCACCAGGAAAGACCTGGTCTATCGAGGTGCCGACCTTCATAAGAAACCAAAGGCGGACTGGAAAAAAATCTGGTCCAGTAGAGGATATACTGGCAGAACCCATAGACAGGCTCTTGGATCATCCTGACTTTATTAAGGAGGAAGAAAAGGATCAGCAGGTAAGTAACCGCCTATAGAGTCGGCTTTTTTAATTTGCCCGATTTGATGCAACGGGTACAAACCATCAACCTCTTAGGAGTCCCGTTAACAGTTACCCTGACCCTCTGCAGGTTGGGTTGGAATACCCGTTTAGTCACATTATGAGCGTGACTCACTCGACATCCGACCGTTGGTTTCTTACCACATAAGGCACATTGGCGGGCCATTTATACCTCCCAGTTGTTTGAGCGTGAACATTCCACCGTGGTGAGCAACTCCTCCGTTGCGTCGAGGTCCCTTTAGGCCTCGACGCAAACTTTATCTGTCTTGATTCCTCAGCTTGCTACAGAAGATAAAATCGCTGTTCAGGTTGAGAAAAGAGAGGATTTTTGTGCTTGTCCCTATTGCTAATCGGCGAAAATTGTTTTATAATATAACGACCCTCGAGAAAAATGCAAGCGATTTCTCCCAGGCAGAGGAAAATTCCAAGATGCCTCGCAACTGCTAGACAAAGACCATGAATTCCAACCGGAGTTACCGCTTTAGCGGTTTATCGTAAACCCGTGAACGCATAATTCCAGGGAACATAATCAAAAAGAGGAAGCCTGAAATTGAAGAATCCCATTGACATAGTCAAACCCTGTATCCGCAAACTGCTGCCTTACACTCTCCGACAGTATCAGTATGAGTTAAAGCTCAACCAAAACGAGAATCCCTTCGATGTGCCTTCAGAGCTCAAGGAGAAATTGCTTGCTTACGCCCGCGGGAGAAGTTGGTCTCGCTATCCGGACTTTGTTCCTGAGGAATTTCATCAAAAACTGGCTGAGTATATAGGATGGACAAGAGAGGGGATCCTGGTAGGAAACGGCTCGAATGAGCTGATTAAGGATATATGTATTTTAGTCGTGGAGAAGAATTCCAGGGTGATAATCCCTGTGCCCACGTTCACCCTCTACAATTTGATAAGCACTGCCCTGGGTGCCGAGGTAGTGGAAGTTAAGCTCAAATCCAATTATACCTTCGATATGGAGGTCTTGGAAAAAGCGGTTGCGATCCATTCACCCGCTCTGGTCTTCTTTTCTTCTCCCAACAACCCCACAGGGTGCATCCTGCCTATGAACAGGCTGGAGAGGATTTTGCAGAAGACCAATGGCTTAGTGGTGGTAGATGAGGCCTATTGTGAGTTCAGCGACACCACCTGTTTACCTCTCTTGGAGAAGTACAGAAACCTGATTGTCCTGAGAACTTTTTCTAAGGCCTTTTCTTTAGCAGGGTTAAGGATTGGTTACCTTATCGCTGATCCGGAATTGGTGCGAGAAATCGCCAAGGTGAAGCTTCCTTACAATTTAAATTTCTTCTCTCAGATGGCTGCCGCCTATACCCTGGAGAACAGGGAACTGCTTCAGGAAAGGATAGAATACTTAAGGGCTCAGAGAGATGTGGTTTACAAGACCCTGCTGAAGATTCCAAAGGTGACGCCGTATCCATCCCATGCCAACTTTATCTTATTCGAGACCTCAGTTGATGTCAAATATCTTTTTTCTAACTTATTGGAAAAAGGCGTGCTTATTCGAGATGTGAGTCAATATCCTATGTTATCCCGGGCTCTTAGGGTGAGTATAGGTAAGGAGGAAGAGAATCAGAGGTTCATCCAGGCACTGCGGGAGGCCGTAGATGCCGCTCAGTGAAGATAAAGATTTCTGTTCAGCCAATAAGTCGGTTCTGATTCGGAGGCAGTTGAGATATCTTCTGTCTGAACTGGATACTGTTATCTTCGACATTGACGGGGTTTTGATTGACACACGGGGTTCCTTTTCCGAGGCGGTCTGCGATGCGGTTCAGTTTTACTTTCACCATATCCTGCAAATAAGAGGTCGAGCGCAACTGCTTTATCTCAGTGAGGTTTGTCTTTTCAAAATGGCAGGGGGATTTAACTGTGACCGGGATTTAGCCGAAGGTGCCTCACTTTTCTTCCTGTGGAAGATGCTCCGCTTTAGCTTGAATACGCTTGGAGAAATACATTCACAACAACCCTCTGTCAGAAAATTTACCCAACAGATAGCCTCCGAGGGTGGTGGACTCGAAAGCATCTATAACTTTACCCAGCGGCATTCAACCCCACAGATACGAGAGAAATTGAAAACTCTGTTTGACTCTCAATTAATCCGGAAGCTGTTCTTAGAGTCCTACAGCGGCCAGCTTTGCCGAAGAGTCTATGGGTTTGAGCCCGAATTTTTTACCGGCGAGGGAAAGATTAGAAAAGAAGAAGTGATAGTAGAAACAGAGCTATTAAAAAAGCAGATGGCAAACCAGAACCTTTCCTGGGGGATTCTGTCAGGGAGGACACCAGGGGAGGTGGAGATGGCCTTAGAGATGTTGGGTCTCAGAGATTCTATGCCTGGGGAGGCCATTGTGACCGACGATGGCCGGTTTCCTACTAAGCCTGACCCCACTTCTCTGATAGAGCTGTGCAGCAGACTCGGCACTAAGGTGGGAGTTTACGTGGGGGATACGATAGACGACCTGAGGGTAGTCAACAACCTCCAGGCGCGCCGGAAAACAGCCCGCTCTTCTTTGACTCGAATGGAGTTTTGTCTTTGCCTCACCGACCATTTAGACCACAGGACAGTGAAGATGTTCCGATCTCAAGGTACTGGTCTTATTGTTGAGGATGTGAATGCCTTTTTAGAATACCTCGACAGCAGGTAGTGTCCCTAGACCACCATGATAACTCACCACAGAGACACCGAGACACGGAGAAAGCCCAAACAAGGTCTTGAAGTTCTCTGTGACTCCGTGTCTCCGTGGTAAGAACGAAGGGGAAGCATCAACACAAAATGGGAGACTACCTTGACAGCGAGAGGCACAGAAATGGATGAACTTAAGGTTGCCTTTCAAGGTGAACTTGGTGCTTACAGCGAGCTGGCTGCCCGGGAGTTTTTCTCGCAGCCGATCACTGTATGTCCTTTGGCAAGTTTTGAAGAGGTATTCAACTCGGTAGAGAGCCGTGAGTGTTCCCATGGCATAGTGCCCATTGAGAATTCACTAACCGGCAGTATACACGATAATTACGACCTACTTTTGGCCCACAACCTGTTCATTACTGGCGAGATAAAACTCAGGATTGTTCACAATTTAATCGTCAACCCCGGTGTTCGGCTGGAGCAGGTTAAGAAGGTCCATTCTCAC
>DAOWIT010000121.1 GCA_030640765.1 Candidatus Latescibacterota bacterium
ACCAGAAGGGATTCGCCCTTTACTTCTCACGTTCCCCCCTACCCTTTGTGCGAGACAGGCACTCTGCCGACTCACAAGGGGTCTGTTTTCTTCAACATATAGGTCTGTATGTCTACCGGTGGGATTTTCTCCAGAAATTAGCCCAGCTGGAGCAAACCCCGTTGGAGAAACTGGAAAAGCTGGAACAACTCCGAGTATTGGAAAACGGCTTCCCCATAATCGTGCTCGTAACCGACTCCTGGTCAGTAGGAGTAGACACCCAGAATGACTTGCAAAAAGCAAGAGAAATAATAGAGAAGGGCAGGCTATGAACAATCGAAAGACTAAATACATAATCGTTGCCGGAGGAGTTATAAGCGGCGTGGGTAAAGGACTGGCTACCGCTTCTATCGCTAAAATACTTCAGCGATACGGTTATAACACTACCGCGATCAAGATTGACCCTTATATCAATTACGACGCTGGCACCCTCCGGCCCACCGAACACGGAGAGGTGTGGGTAACCGACGACGGCGGTGAGATCGACCAGGACCTGGGCAATTACGAGAGATTCCTGGGAATGTACATCTCCCGGATGAATAACATCACTACCGGCCAGATCTACAAGGAGGTCATCGACCGGGAGAGAAAGGGAGAGTATCTGGGCCAGACGGTTCAGCCTATCCCTCATATCACCGATGAGATCAAAAGAAGGGTCAGACAGGCTGCCGAAGGGTTCGACTTCGCCTTAGTGGAGATCGGCGGCGTCATCGGTGATTACGAGAACATCCCTTTTCTGTTTGCAGTTAAAGGCCTGGAGCGAGAGGTAGGGGAAGAGAATGTGATCTACGTGCTCATCACCTACTTGCCTATTCCCACCCACATCCACGAGATGAAGACTAAACCTACTCAACAGGCTATCAGACTTTTGAGTGAAAGCGGCATCTTCCCCGATTTCATCCTCTGCCGGGCCAGGGAACCTCTGGATGAAATCCGCAAGAAAAAGATTGAAACCTACGCTAACATAGACGCAGACTGCATTATCTCAGCCCCGGATATCTCTACCCTTTATTCCATTCCCCTTAATTTTGAGAAAGAAGGATTTGGAGAAAAAATCCTCAATAAATTCGGACTTAAACCCAAAACATCGCCCAGTTGGCAAAGTTGGGAAGAACTGGTTAAAAGGATTGAGAATCCGGAGAGGGTGTTGCGGGTTGCAATGGTCTGCAAATACATAGATATCGGTGACTACAACCTCTCAGACTCTTATGTCTCCATCAACCAGGCGCTGGAACACGCCGGGGCCCACCTGAACGCCGAGGTGAAGATCGATTGGATAGATTCTAAACGCTTTGAAGAAAACGACAAAGTGGTGAAAGAGCTCTCGAACTACGGAGGAATTATCGTCCCGGGAGGATTCGGTACCAGTGGAGCTGAAGGAAAGATCAAGGCGATAGAATTTGCCAGAGAAAACGACATTCCATATCTGGGACTCTGTTTCGGTCTACAACTTGCGGTGGTGGAGTTTGCCCGTAATGTCTGTAATATGCCGGAGGCACACTCCACCGAGATCAATCCCCACACTCAGTACCCGGTGATCGACATCCTGCCCACCCAGAAGGAACTGATGGAAAAACACCAGTATGGGGGGACGATGAGACTGGGCGCTTATGCAGCAACCTTAAAGAAGGACAGCATGGTGTTGAAGCTGTATACAAAGTTACACCGTTTGGAAGAGGACCGCAAAAGGATTGAGCAGTTGAAGAAAGACCCTGATCAGTGTTTCCGACTGGGCATCCTTCCGTTAGGAAAGAGGGCTATCCTTGAGCGCCATCGCCACAGGTATGAGGTATCGCCGCAATTCATTGACATCCTGGAGGAAAGCGGCCTGGTTTTCTCCGGCTATCATTTGAGGGCCGATGGCACCAGACTTATGGAATTCGTCGAACTTGCGGGACACAGGTTCTTCATAGCCACTCAGGCCCACCCGGAATTCAAATCTACCTTGGAGAAACCCGCTCCCCTGTTCTTAGGATTTGTAGAGGCAGCGTTGAAAGGCGGAGAACTCAACGAGTAGAACAGTTAAGATAGGCAAGATTCCCATCAGAGGAGGAGCCTTGAACCAATCACTAATCACCAGTCACCACTCACCAGTCAAAGTAGGTGCGATTCTCATCAGGAGAGAGGCTCCTTTGGTGCGGATCGCTGGCCCCTGTGTGGTGGAATCCGAAGAACTAACCCTGGAGACAGCGGAGAGAATAAAGCAGATTGCTGCCCGGCTGCAGATACCCTTCATCTTCAAGTCCTCTTATGCCAAAGCAAATAGAATGAGCATTGGCTCCTTCTCTGGTTTGGGCATTGACGAAGGGCTGCGTATATTAAGCCAGGTCAAAACTCAGTTGAATCTCCCGGTTCTAACAGATGTCCACTCAGCCCGTGAGGTAGAGAAAGTCGCTGCAGTGGCCGATATCCTACAGATCCCGGCATTTCTCTGCCGGCAGACAGAGCTGGCAATAGCAGTGGGCAAAACAGGTAAGCCGGTTAACATCAAAAAAGGGCAGTTTCTTGCCCCAGAGGATATGGGCCCAATAGCCGAAAAGATTCGCTCTATCGGCAACGACCAGATCATACTCACCGAACGGGGCACCTGCTTCGGCTATCACAACTTAGTGGTGGATATGCGCTCTCTGGTGATTATGAGAGAACTGGGGTATCCGGTGGTGTTCGACGCCACTCACAGCGTGCAATTGCCAGGTGGAGGGGGAAGCCATTCCGGTGGACAGCCGGAGTTCGTTCCTCCCCTGGCCCGGGCAGCGGTGGCAGTGGGTGTGGACGGGGTGTTCATCGAAACTCACCCTTCTCCTGCTAAAGCATTAAGCGACGCCTCCTCTATGCTACCCCTCCAGAAGCTGGAACCGCTTTTGCTGGAGCTAAAAAAGCTCGACGAAATATGCCGCTGTCTGGGAGGCAGCTTGGAGCGATGAGTATAGAACAGGCCAAAAAGGTAATAGCGATAGAAGCGGCAGCAGTGGCCGCGCTGAAAGACCGCATCGGCGACTCATTCCAGAGGGCGGTTGACCTGATTTACCAGTGTAAGGGACGAGTGGTGGTAGTGGGAATGGGCAAATCGGGCATCGTGGGCAGGAAGATCGCTGCCACCCTGACCAGCACCGGAACCCCCGCTTTTTACCTTCACTCCACCGAGGCCCTCCACGGCGACTCTGGGATACTCCGAGGGGACGATGTGGTTATCGCCATCTCCAAGAGCGGACAGGCAGACGAACTACAGCTTCTGGTACCTCTGTTGAAACGGCTGGATATTCCCCTGATTGCTATGACTGGTAATCCCCATTCCTGGTTGGCCCAGAAAAGCGATGTAATGCTGGACACAAGTGTGGAGAAAGAGGCCTGCCCTTATGATCTTACTCCCACTACCAGTACTACAGTGACTATGGTTTTAGGCGACGCCTTAGCGGTTGCCCTGTTGAGAAAACGTAACTTCGGTCCTCGGCAGTTCGCCCTGCTGCACCCCGGAGGCGCTCTGGGCAGAAAGCTTATCTGGCGGGTGGAGGATCTGATGCACAAAAACCAGGAGCTGCCGGTGGTGAGCGAGACTACCACTATGCGGGATGTGCTGGTGGAGATGACCTCCAAACAATTGGGGATGACCTGTGTGGTGGATTCAAAAGGTGCTCTGGTGGGAGTGCTCACCGATGGTGATCTGAGACGGCTGCTGGAACGGATTGCTGACATCCTTTCGCTGAACGCTAGAGAAGCCCTGGATGCAAGTCCCAGAGGTAAGAAGAGAACCCCGCCTTTCACTATCGGAAAAGAGGAATTGGCAGTCGAGGCTGTGCCGGTCCTGGAAAAGCACATCCTAACTCAATTGGTAGTAGTGGACGCAGCTGCCAAACCAATTGGAGTGATCCGCTGGATTGACCTGCTGAAGGCTGGGGTTATTTGATTTTGGTGTGTGGTTCACAATTTCACTTCACAATAGTTGTTTAGATCACTATCTTGTCCCCGGGGTTCACTTCAGATAAGGCACTGCAAGAAATTAGAAGAATTACAGTTGGCGACAGAAAAAATATAAGGATGAACGGGGAAATCTTATGGGACTTCTTTTAGCAGTTATTGTTTTTATATGGTTTATAGTGGGCTACAAAATATATGGAAGTTATATTGCCAAAAAAGTCTTTAAGTTGAGCGATAAGACTATCACCACTGCACATGAGTTAGAGGACGGGACAGATTATGTGCCAACGAACAAATGGGTTGTGTGGGGACACCACTATACTTCTATTGCGGGCACAGGCCCAATAGTTGGGCCTGCTATCGCAATTATGTGGGGCTGGGTCCCTGCTATTTTATGGATAGCAGTAGGAGCAGTCGTGGCAGGGGCTGTCCACGATTTTAGTGCGCTGGTTATCTCTATGCGAAATAAAGGAAAATCAATCGCTGAACTCACAGCTACCATTATAGGGCCTCGGGCAAGATATTTATTCACCGCTATTGGTTTCTTTGAACTATGGATCGTTATCTCAATATTCGCTATGATTATGGGAATTCTGTTCAATATGTATCCTTCATCAGTGTTCCCCGTATGGATGGAAATTCCCATTGCTATGTTTCTCTCTCATATGGTTTTCAAAAAGGGCAAAAATCTACTTGTATGGTCATGGCTGGCTTTGATATTAATGTATGTAACTGTGGTCATTGGAGTATTTCTGCCAATTAAAATCCCTGGAACACATTCATTACAGATATGGATTGCTATAATGATGATTTATATCTATATCGCATCTACACTGCCTGTAACAACCTTGTTGCAGCCTCGTGACTTTATAAATTCCCACGAGTTAATTGTCGTAATGATACTCCTTGTTGTAGGTGTGATAGCTGCAACAATAAAAGCACCCGCCCATCTTAATATAGTTGCTCCAGCAGTTAACCTGCATCCTAAGGGTGCACCTCCACTCTGGCCTATGTTATTTGTAACAATTGCTTGCGGAGCTATATCTGGGTTCCATTCTCTCGTTAGTTCTGGTACAACATCGAAACAAGTTGACAAAGAAACTGACGCACAAATGATAGGATATGGTGGGATGATTGCCGAAGGCATACTTGCGCTGCTCGTGATAATAGCAGTCGCCGCGGGTGTGGGAGTTGCGATTGGCGGAAAAATCGGTGGAGTTGAGGCTTGGAATGCACTTTATGGGGATTGGGCCACTGCAAGTGGGTTGGGAGCAAAAATTGGTGCTTTTGTAACTGGCTCTGTCAATATGATGGCATGTGCATTTGGACAGAGCAAATTTATGATGACACTTATGGCGACAATAATGGGCGTGTTTATCGTAAGTTTTGCTGGAACGAGTCTCGATACTGCAACCCGTGCGCAGCGTTATATCATTCAAGAAATTGGATCAACTCTTCGTTTAAAATTTTTGACCAATAAATTCATTGCAGCATTTTTGGGGGTTTTTACTGCATGGCTTCTTACCTTAGCGAGTCCTGGAGGAAAAGGCGCTTTAGTCTTATGGCCACTGTTTGGAACAGTAAATCAGCTTCTTGCTGGTCTTGCATTACTTGTTACAACGATATATCTAATTAAAAAGAAGGCACGATTTGTATTCACTCTTATTCCAATGATTTTTATGGTTATAATGACTGGATGGGCAATGCTGATGAATATTCAGACATTTCACAAGACTCACAACCAACTGCTCTTTATTATCGCAATAATAGTATTTACACTTATGG
>DAOWIT010000114.1 GCA_030640765.1 Candidatus Latescibacterota bacterium
GTCTCCCCCACAGTAACGGTAATTCCCACAGTCACACTCAACTCCGGGGGGGATGTATAACCTGTTTTACTGGCAGTGAGTACATAACTACCACTGGGAATATTCAGGGTGTATTCCCCATAGAGATTAGTGGTTGTAGTAACTGGATTGCCTATATTGGGCACACCCTCAACCTTGGCATCTATAATGGGATTTTTCCCGTCGGTTACCTTTCCCTTGATAAAGTTGGCATTGCCAGACAGGGAGAGGTCCACTCTCACATCGCTTCCCAGTATCTCTTGTTTCTGTGGTTTAGGACTAATATACCCGGTTTTACTTGCTGTGATAGTCCACTGCCCCGGGGAAACCTTTACGGTGTAATTGCCTTCTGCATTGGTTAGATGAGTGAAGGCTGTACCTTGGTCATTTTCTGCCTTGATAGTCACTCCCCAAAGGGGACCGCCATTCTGATCTACTGCGGTGCCGAATACCTGAAACTTGTGCTCTACAATCTTCAGGCTGCCGAGATCAAGATTTTGACCTGACTCGACGACTTCGGTGAGCTTCAGGGATGAATAGCCTGTTTTCCCTACGGTTATCTCCCATTCTCCGGCTGATACCCCGATGCTGAAGTTACCATTGACATCGGAGAGGGTTGAGGTGGAGATAGTCTGATCGGCAGAGGTTAGCTCTACCGTTGCCCCTTCCACCGGGATATCACCGGCACTGCTGTCTACCACTGTCCCGTAGAATTGAGCAGGAGAGGGGGATAGCAGAACCTTATGCTCTATGTCTCCCCCGTCGTTATCTGGATCGGGGAGGGGATCTTCGGTGAGTACTAAAGTGTCAACCCTGGTTTCGTAGCCCTTTTTTTCTATGGCGATAATGTAAGTACCAATTGCAATAACCTTTTCGTAATGGCCACTATCGTCTATCAAGATGGGGGTGATATCAACAGAGCCGTCAATAGGGATGATCTTCACCGTAGCGTAGGGGAGGACCTGCTCGGTATCCCCGCTCATAATCCGGGTCTTGATGTCCACGGTGGCAATAGGTATATCATACACGAAGGAGGTGGTATCCGAGGCGGCAATGTGTCCTTCGGCATCCTCAACGATTACCTTCCAGGTGTATTTAGCGTTAATCAGTAAATAACGGGCTTCCAGATCTATCAAAGGGTCTGAGGTGATGGCATCCCACACCGGGTAGAAACCCTTGCTGCCTCCCACTACTTCTCGGTATTCAGAGAGGTAGATGTGGTAAGAAGCCGCCTCAGTTACCTGACTCCACTGGAAAGTGATGACCGAGTTGTCCTCATAGTTGAGCACACTGCCCGTTTCTGGATACATATTCTGGGGAGCAGATATCTCTGCCTCCTGTGCCAGCCAGAAATCCTTAGGAGTAGAGGTGACATCTGATGTGGTGGAGAGGGTGTTGCCGTAATTATTCAGGACAATCCAGTTGTAAGTCTTGTCTGGGAGTAGGGGGGGAGCAGAGCTGGTGAAGCTGCCTGAGGGGTCTGGTTGACCATACTGGATGGAGACTTCGGGAGTGGTGGCCATCCAGACGGCATTGACACCTTTGACCTTTTGTTCGCCATTCTCTTTCTCGATCACGAATGGTTCGTCCGAGACCGCGATCGTATAGAAGGGCACGCCAGGGTTAGGTTGCCAGGAGAAGACCGGAGCCGGGGAGGTTATCTCCCCTACCGGCGAGTTCATTGTCACTCCCACGGCCGACTCCACTATCAGGTTGAACTCCACCGATGATTTTTTCCCGTCGGTGCTGGTGATTAGACAATAGTAAAGCCCAACACCTATTCCCTCATCCTCGGGCCTGAAGATGAGGCTCCCGGTGCCGCTGTTTTGGGTAGAATCAGGGTAATTAGCAGGGTTGCCACCGCCCGGCGACCTACTGTATCTCATTATCCCCTCGATCCCTCCCTCCCAACGAATAGTTACCTCCTCATCCTCTCGGTAAAACTTCAGGGGGATTTCAGTCAACACAATCTCAGCACTGTTGTTCTCAGCGCTTTGAAGGATTTTAGCATTTAAATGGCCGAATCCCTCAATCTCAGCTTGGATTGAAGGTACCAGAAAACCAAGAAAGCCAATGGCGATAAACACTATCGTCTCTAAGAACATCACGGTTAGTTTTCTGTTAACCTTTGGTTGCATTTTCTCTCTCCTTGCTTAAAATTGGGGATACATTATAAACCCAAGTTCGTTTTCGAGGACTGAGCCGGGGATAAATCCCGGCGCTACAAAACACAAATGATGTAGAGCGGGGGCTTGTCCCCCGCTTACCGGCTTGCGTTTTCCGAAGACCAGTTAAAAGTTATACTCAACAGATATGCGTAGTGCCGTTAAAGGTAGAGCCACCAATACCGTTCCTACTTTCAGATTCTCTCTGAGAGGGATCGTAAGTCCGGTGGAAAAAAAGGGCAGCATTATGTCGGTTTTTGGTTCTTTCGGTTGGTCATCTTGTTTGAAATCAGAGCAGACCTCATCTCCAATGATTGCACCTCCGCCCAGTCGGAACCCCCCAAGTTTCATTCCTATACGAAAAGAGTTCTTAGGCTTAAACCCTTTCAAATAGGCTCGGTAATTTATGGCCAGGGAGTCGTCTCTGCTGGCGGCACTGGGTGGTGGGGTGATAGCCCTCTGCTCTTCACACCTATAGTCCAACGAAAGCTCCCCTGAGTATTTGGACCAGTTAAGGGCCAGGGTGAAGAAACCTGCCCGGAGGTTGGTTCCAAGGGTGAACGACTTCGGCAGATTTAGTCTCAGATATTCACTGGTATAAGTAGTGTTTTTAGTTCGGGTCAATTGGGAGAGGATCAATCTGCTGGTGTCCAGTATATCCTCACCCTCTTCCGCTGCCAGGTTTAGGGCATCTAAGCTGCTGTAAGAAATTTTCAAGTTGTCCTTCAGATTCAGTTGAGAGGGAGGTATGTTCAAGAAAGCGTCGAAACCAAGGAACTTGGTGGCACGGAGGGATGTACCTACCTTCATTCCCCATGAGGTATTCTGAAGATCTCCACTGACGGAGGCATCTAAGTCATTGCGTTTACCTGGTCCCAGCCATCCTGCGTTAGGGTCGCCAAATGCCTCTTCACCCCTGGCGGTACTGGCCATCATCCCCTGGTTGTTGAACTTTGCACTAGCAAAGATCCTGGTGTCATAGCGATCTGCTGAGACCCCGACTGTCCAGTTCTTGGTGACCCTCTTGGCTAAGGCAAATGTGGCGATGTTAAGGCAAACGTCCAGGTTAATATTGGCATCTGTAGTGACCAAGAACTTGGTTATTGTGGTATCCCCACCACTGACCTCGCTGTTTTCCATAATCATTTTGAATCCAGTGGCAACTACA
Organism: Candidatus Latescibacterota bacterium; assembly: GCA_030640765.1. GTDB lineage: Bacteria > Latescibacterota > MVCY01 > MVCY01 > MVCY01 > MVCY01. Next base: position 3,352 of record DAOWIT010000114.1, read on the forward strand.
CTGAGGTCTAAAGTGAGAGGTTGATAAACACCTACCCCAAGGGTCATATCCTTGAAGACCAGGCCTGCACTTCCGGCACCAAAACCACCGGACATGCCACCTTCAGCCGCGAACTCAGGATAAGTCAACCGGTCGTCCCGCTTCATTTCCCCAATAATAGTGTCTTTCTTCTTATCCGGACTCATATTCTTGATGAGATCGTCCACCGCATCATCTATATGTTCTTGCACCTCTACAAAATCGCTGGGGTTAAAGATGAGAGCGGGTGCCAGATCGAACTGGGTCCGGGAGGATTTGAGGAATCCAAGTCCCGCTGGATTCCAGAAAAGGGCGTTACTTTCGTTTCCTGAGGTATAATAGGTACCCCCCATCGCCGCTGTGTGTGAACCGGGACCGAAGAGAATGCTGCTGCGAGCCGAAAAATAAAAATCAAGGCTCCCTCCTCGGAATTCCCTGATTTCGCTGCCGGCCACAGCCAGACTGACTGAAAAGATAATAAAGCTGGCCAACAGAAAACAATAAGTCCAAATCTTTTTGGGAAACATAAGTCAGGCTCCTTTCGTGGGTGTGGGTGAAAACTCGGTAGTGTCCGTGAATAGTTGTCAGTTGTCGGGTGCAGAGGCCGCAACGGTATTTATGTCAGATGTAATGTGACCGCTTTAGAGCGTTGTTTCTGGGTGAGATAGCACTATTGGTTTTGCAGGGTTCACCTACTCCCCAGAAATCTGCAGAATTTTAGATTAAGAATAATGAGACTTAGAGAAAAAATCAAGCAAAAAAGCTCATTGCACCAGGAATTTCCATTTTGGACGTAGATGAGTGCAGATTGTTAAGATTCTAAATATAAAGAAGTAATTAGGCAAAATAGGTTTCTGTAGGTATCGGCGAAAATCTGCGTCCTGCAGGAGAATATTTAAGGAAACAGAAATCGATTGACTTTTGAGAAAATGGGATTATCTTTATAGCAACTCTGCGGTTCAGAAAAATGCCCGAGTAAGTAACGTAATGGGTTTTGTAGCATAAATTGTGCGCGGAAACAAGTTCCCCTCGCTACGGATTGTCTGGTGTCCTATGGATCGCTGAGAACTATGAACGGACACCACTAAAGGTTTCAAAAACTACTTAGAAATGTTGCAGAGGTAAACTATGCCTGCCAATCTTCCTCCAGAGTATTATGCTATTGAGCGAAGATACAGGTTGGCTAAAAGTCCCCAGGAAAAGATCACCATAGTGCGGGAGCTGTTGGCAGTTATGCCCAAGCACAAGGGGACTGACAAGCTGCAGGCCGAGTTGCGGGGCAGGATCGCAAGGTTGAATCGGGAAGCCCAGAAGAAACCTGTCAAAAGAGGTTTTAGCTACCACGTCAGGAAAGAAGGAGCTGCTCAACTTGTGCTCCTGGGCCCGCCCAACGCCGGGAAATCTCAAACCCTTGCCAGTCTCACCAATGCTACGCCTGAAGTGACGCCTTATCCGTTTGCCACCCGTACACCCTTAGTGGGAATGATGCCGTTTGAAAACATTAGCTACCAGTTAGTGGATACCCCCTCTATCGCCCCGGATTTTATGGAACCCTGGCTGGTTGACATTATTCGAAACACCGATTTAGTTTTACTGATAGTGGACTTAACTGAGGAAAATCCTGGGAAGGGAATCGACACAGTCATGGTGAGGTTAGCCCAGGTCAAAATTAGATTGCGGGGAGAGATAACCGAAGGAGAAGAGAGTGAAGAACCTCCTGCCTTTGTTTGTAAAAAGACGATAGTAGTGGCCAACAAAAACGATTTACCCCAGGCCCAGCAACGATTTGGTGCCCTGAAAGATGTGTGTGCTCAGAGATTTCCGTTGATTTCTATCTCAGCGAAACAACCCCGAGGCTTAGAGGAGATGAAGTCCAAGATTCATAAGCTCTTAGATATCGTTCGAGTCTACACCAAAGCACCTGGAAGGCCGATGGATCGCGACGACCCGGTAATCCTAAAAAAAGGGGATACTGTTATGGATGCAGCTCAGGCTATTCATAAAGACCTTCTCAGAGACCTAAAGTACGCCAGACTGTGGGGATCCAATAAATTCGACGGCCAGAGGGTAGAGAGAAATTATATCCTGGAAGACGAAGATATGGTGGAATTCCACATCTGACCCTTGAGATGCTTATCAAAAAACGAAAAGGCCTTGTCCCCGGCAAAAGAGTGTTCCCCCATAAAGATGTCGAACTCCAGGTTATTAGAGATTCCGGCGGCCTCGTAGATATTCCTTAGGTGTTTATGTGCTTCTCTGGTGAACTTGAACTGGAAGCAGGTGTCGTTGATGCCGCTTTCTATCAGAAGCGGCCTGGGAGCAATTAGGCCGGCTATATCGGCCACATCCGCATACTTGTAGAGGTAGGGCACAAATTGGGAGCCGCACAAGTTGGCGGTTTCCACCGCGTAGTGGCGGGTAGTAGTAAGATAGCAGATGATATCGGCCGCCTTTACTCTCTCATCCAGGGCTGAAATATAGGTGGTCATCGTCCCCCCAAAACTTAACCCCATGCATCCTATCCTTTCGGGATCGACCTCCGGCTGTTGACAGAGGAAATCCAAGGCGCACATCCCATCGTGGATGTTCCTGGCCAGAAGCACCTGGCCCAGAAGAAGCCCTTTAATGAAGTACATATTGCACTTGTCCCTTCCAGGGAAGGGGTCACTGTAGGCCACTCTCTCGCCGAAAGGACGGAAATCGGGGCAAAGAGTGACATAACCCCTCCGAGCCATCTGCTCCCCATAGTTGTAATTGTGCCCTCTTATATTTTCTTTTCTCTCTGGTTGATCAAAGGTTACTCCGGCAACCGAGTCTTTACCGAAAGGCCCGTGCCCGTGGCAGCAGAGAATGCCGGGAAGCTTTTTATCCCCGGAGATTTCTTTGGGTTTCAGAAGGTAAAGCGGCATTCGCAGGTGCTTTTCGGTGGAGATCGTGTATTTCTCCCTCACAAAATCCCCGCAATCCTCTTCACCCAGTTTATCAGGCTCCAGAGGGACCTTTTCAGGAAATCCGCCTAAGAGCTCCAGCAGTTTGGCCTTAAGCTCCCTACGCCACTTCTCGAAATCCTTCTTTGTGCGACTCTGGAAGTGGAGAGAGGGGGTTATGTCTTGCTCCAGATTGATGTAATACCATTCCATGCTATTCAGAAATTCGCCCATTTGATCCTCTTTCTTGAACCTTAATCGATGTTCACTGGCCTTTCTGGTAGATTAGCCCTCCATATTCGATAAATGCCTCGGACATGACCTCTATTTTCTCCCGAGTGTGTCCCACCGCCTCAGGCGATCCATACCATTTGGCGATAAAGCCCCCGTTAAATTTGCCGAAGGATTCTACAAGATATTTTGCGTAGTTTCGGACGTCCTCCCCGGTTCCTTTGACCATAGTGTTTTGAATGTCCACCGGACACCAGAAGCACAGTCTTCCCCCGAAGAGCTCAGACAATCTTTCAACTCCCATATTCTCCTGTTGATCCATCTGGATCAGATCGAGTTTGGCCTCGATAAAATCCTCCAAAAGATCAATGATGTATCCGCAACTGTGAAGAAATGTTAGCATTCCCTGTTGGTGGGCGAAGCTGTAGACCCGATTGTATCTCGGCTTGAAGAATTTTCGGAATATCTCCGGTGCCAGCATCGGCCTGTCCTGGAGTCCCCAGTCATCAGCGGAGATGATCCCATCTACGCCCAGGCTGGCGAGATTCTCAATGCTGTCTATGGCGATATCGGCAAGCCTATCGAGCAAC
>DAOWIT010000031.1 GCA_030640765.1 Candidatus Latescibacterota bacterium
CGAGTCAATCAAACTTGAGAAAATAGTTTTCTGCGAGTATCGGCGAAAATCTGCGTCCTAATTAATTTAATCGTTCTTACCCTATACTGATAAGCTTTTTGCCAAACTCACTATTTTGTCCACTTGCTGTTCTATGGCAAGCCCGGTGGTGTCTATCAGGATTGCTCCTTCTGCCTTTCTCAGGGGGGCTTTATCTCGGTTTGTATCCTCCCTGTCCCGCTGGGCTATCTCTTTTTTTAACTGCTCCGGTGGAATCTCCACTCCCTGTGCCTTAAGTTCTGAATGTCTCCTCCTGGCCCTCTCCTTCAGTGAGGCGTCGAGGAATATATTAAGCCCTGCCTGAGGGAAGACCACTGTTCCGATATCCCGTCCTTCCATCACTACGCCGCCGTTTAGACCAATACGCCGTTGCTGTTCAACCAGCATCTGACGAACACGGTTCACCTGACAGACGGGGGTAACTGCTTTTGTCACCTCCGGCAGGCGCAATTTGGCGGTCACATCCGTCCCATCTAAGTAGATGCGAAGGGTACTGTCTTGCCGTTTCAGTTCGATCTTTGTCCTGTTGGCCAGCTCAGCTACAGCGTTTTTGTCCTGGGGGTCAATGCCCCGTTGAAGGGTCTTGAGGGCCATTGCTCGGTACATCGCCCCGGTGTCAATGTACAAATACCCCAACTTCTGGGCCACTAACTTAGCAGTGGTACTTTTCCCCGAACCGGCCGGGCCATCTATGGTGATAATTAGGTTTTTGCTCATTTCATTAGGGCAGAGACTTCGGCGAACTTCTCCTTCAACAGGGGATAAAGCGATTGATAAATTGGATACAATTGGTTATAAGTCTCAACATTTTGGTCAATTGGCTGAGTCGTGGCTGTGACGTCTACGGTTTGGTCTGTGGCCTCAACTAAGTCTGTCCACACTCCGGTGCCCACGCCGGCCATAAGGGCTGCCCCAAATGCCGGTCCTTCTCGTGAGGTGTTAACGGTGACCACCGGGGCGCCGTAGATATCGGCCTGGAGCTGACACCAAAGCCGGCTGCGGGCACCTCCGCCTGTGGCACGGATCTCTTTCACTTCCACTCCTAAACCGCGGATTATCTCCATTGAGTCCCGCATAGCAAAGGTGATGCCCTCTAACACTGACCTGACTAAGTGGCCACGGCGGTGCCGACTGGTAATGCCAAACCATACCCCCTTGGCTTGGGCATCCCGGTGGGGCGTCCTCTCGCCCATCAGATAGGGCAGAAAGAGTAAACCCTCGCTGCCCGGTTTGATCCCTTCTGCCTCTCGAGTTAAGATGTCGTAAGAGTCTATGCCAGAGAGCTCCTCTGTTTTTGCTTCCAATCCGCCTATGGTGTCACGGAACCAGCGGAAAGACCCGCCAGCGGAGAGCACTACTCCCATCAGATACCACTTATGAGGCACACTGTGACAGAAACTGTGCACCCTCATCTGAGGATCGACCTTGACGGTGTCAGTATGGGCGAATATCACCCCTGAGGTGCCAATACTGGAGAGCACTCGTCCCGGTTTAACAATCCCACTTCCCACTGCCCCACAGGTGTTGTCAGCCCCACCTCCTACCACAGGGGTGCCGACCTTCAGACCTGTGAGCTGCGCAGCTCCCTTGGTAATGCGGCCGCAGACGTCGGTAGATTCATAGACATCAGGTAGCCAAAAAGAAGGGATCTGAAGCTGTTGTAACATCTGGGCTGACCAGCTTCGATTTTTCACATCGAACAGCAGAGTACCAGCCGCATCAGAGACCTCAGTGGCCAATTCTCCGGTGAGTCTAAATCGAATGTAGTCCTTGGGAAGAATTACTGTTTTTACCTGGGCATAGGTTTCCGGCTCGTTCTCCCGCAGCCAGATAATTTTGGGGGCGGTGAACCCCTCAAAGGCAAAATTGGAAACATATTTCCTAAGCCCTTCTACCCCTATCTTTTTCACTATCCACTGGCACTGCTGCTTGGTACGGGTGTCGCACCAGAGAATAGCGGGACGCAGCACTTCATTGTGCTGATCAAGGAACACAGAGCTGTGCATCTGACCTGAAAGTCCAACTCCAACGATTGCCTCCGCATTGATGTCCGACTGCTTCAACACCTTCCGGACAGATTCCACCGTCGCCTGCCACCAGTCAGCAGGTTCTTGTTCAGCCCAGTTGGGGTGAGGCGTAGAGAGCGGATACTCAACGGTCGAACCTGATATTAATTTTCCCTCAGTATCGATAAGAATCGTCTTTGTCCCGGTAGTGCCGACATCAATTCCCAGCAGATAGGACATAGTGTTCTCCTTTGATTCCCAAGCTTTATAAAATAAAACATAAATAGGAAGATGTCAATATAAAAGTAGAGGCATTCCCTTTTTTGTAAGGAAGCCCCTGAAGACAATAAAAAAAATTACCTGCCAAATCGGTGGTCAAACTCCTCTAAGGGGATCTTTATCAAAGTGGGTCTGCCGTGGGGACAGCTGAAAGGCTCTCGGGTGGCGAAAAGCCGGTCAACCAGAGCCTGCATCTCCTCTGGGGAAAGTCTATCTCCAGCTTTGATGGCTGCCTTACAGGCATATGAGGTAGCCAATCTCTGTTTCAACCCGAAAGATACCCCCCCCGAATCGAGTACCTCATCTACTATCTCTACCAGGGCTTCTCCCCGTCCCCAACGTTTCAGCCCGGCAGGGATAGCATCTACTACCACTGTGCCGGGGCCAAACTCCCGGATGCCGAACCCCATCAGCTCCAGCAGGGGCGCTACATCTTCCATAACCTGAAGTTGAGGAGGAGTGAGTTCCACAACCAAGGGGAAAAGAAGCTGTTGGGCTGTGCCTGGTTTGCCTGCCAGGTTTTCCATCACCTCTTCGTAGATAACCCGTTCGGCAGCGGCATGCTGGTCCACTGCGATCAGTCCGTTTTTAATATGGGCCAGGATATATTTCTGGTGAAGCTGCCACATCGAGACCGGCGGTTGCCGCTCTGTTGTTTCCTGTCCGGCAGGTTCTCTACCAACCGCAATTTGGGCGACCTCTGCCGGGGAAAAAGAAAAACTGGTCTGCTGAGCTGTCGACGTCAGTCGCTGTAGCCCTGCTGTTTCCTCTAAGCGTACCTCCGGGATTATCTCCCCGGTATGTAAGGAACGCCTAACCGCATGAAACAGTTGATCATGTATAAAGCCCTCTTTAGAAAAACGCACTTCCTTTTTGGTAGGGTGAACATTAACATCGATCATCTGGGGGTCGAGATGCAAGAAGATCAAGAAGAAAGGGCGAGCATCTTTGGGCAGAAGAGTACTATAACCAGCGATCACTGCATGCGTTAGTGTTCGGGAGACGATTGGCCGCCCATTGACGAAGAAAAGCTGGTGAGCTCTGGATGCCTTAGCTATTTCTGGTTTCCCCAAAAATCCCTCGATACCGATGCCTTCTGATCGGGAAAGAAGGGGCACAGTCTGCTCCAGTAGGGTCTTCCCGAAGATCTGCTCTGCCCGTGCCCGATAAGAATCGTGTCGGTCCAGATGCAGAAGCTCCCGCTGTTCGTGAAGCAACCGAAAGCTTATTTCGGGATAGGCCAGGGCTAAGTTGCTGACAACCATAGTAATATGTCGCATTTCGGTACTGTTGGCCTTTAAGAATTTCCTTCGGGCAGGGGTGTTGAAAAAGAGGTTTCGCACTGTGACAGTGGTGCCTGTATCTCTTCCCACAGCGGACACATCTTTTATTGCTCCGGCTTCAGCCACCACTTTGGTCCCGGCCACATTTTCGGTCTGGTGGGTTTCCAGGGTCAGTTGGGAGACGGCGGCGATGCTGGGCAATGCCTCCCCACGAAATCCAAGGGTAAGAATATCCGTCAGATTGGAATCCTCTTGGAGCTTGCTGGTGGCGTGGCGTTTCAGGGCCA
>DAOWIT010000144.1 GCA_030640765.1 Candidatus Latescibacterota bacterium
GATTCATGGGGCGAAAATATGGTGAGGTCGCCGGAGAGATGAAGCAGGTCCCATACAAGATAGCCAGAGGACAAAATGATGTAGTAATGGTGGGGATTGACAGCAAGAAGTACTCTCCCCCAGAGATCTCCGCTATGATTCTACAGAAGATGAAGCAGACGGCCGACGACTATCTAGGCCAAAAGGTAACCCAGGCGGTGGTCACTGTGCCCGCCTATTTTAACGACAGCCAGAGACAAGCCACCAAAGATGCGGGCAAGATCGCCGGATTAGAAGTCCTGAGGATCATCAATGAGCCCACTGCTGCATCCTTAGCCTATGGCCTGGATAAAAAGAAAAATGAAAAGATCGCAGTCTTCGACTTAGGTGGAGGCACCTTTGATATCTCCATCCTGGAACTGGGTGAGGGTGTCTTCGAGGTCCTCGCCACTAATGGAAACACCCACCTGGGTGGAGATGACTTTGACCAGCGGATAATAGACTGGTTGGTGAGCGAATTTAAGAAACAAGAGGGAATTGACCTGCAGAAAGACCCTATGGCCCTTCAGAGGTTGAAAGAAGCAGCAGAGAAAGCCAAAATGGAACTTTCTACGCTCATACAGACAAACATCAACCTGCCTTTTATTACTGCAGACCAAAATGGGCCCAAGCACCTGAACATAACTCTAACCCGGGCCAAACTGGAACAACTGGTTGAAGACCTCATAGAAAAAGCAAAGGGGCCTTGTTTTGCGGCCCTGAAAGATGCTGGACTCAAAGTCTCTGACATCGACGAGGTAATTCTTGTTGGCGGAGTAACCAGGATGCCTAAGGTTCAAGAGATGGTACAGAAAGTATTTGGCAAGGAGCCTCACAAAGGGGTGAACCCCGACGAAGTGGTGGCCATAGGTGCCGCCATCCAAGGGGCGGTACTCACTGGTGAAGTGAAGGATGTGCTGCTGTTAGATGTAACCCCACTTTCCTTAGGTGTAGAGACTCTGGGGGGGGTGTTCACTAAGTTGATCGAACGCAACACCACCATTCCTACTCGCAAGAGCGAGATATTTTCCACCGCTGCCGACAACCAAACTTCAGTAGAGGTCCATGTGCTGCAAGGCGAACGAGAGATGGCAGTAGACAATAAGAGTCTGGGACGCTTTATGTTAGACGGTATCCCCTCTGCTCCTCGTGGAATGCCGCAAATAGAGGTAGCCTTTGATATTGATGCCAACGGCATACTCCATGTCTCTGCTAAGGATAAGGCGACCGGGAAAGAACAGAGTATCAGAATTGAAGCCTCCAGCGGCCTTGTCGAGGAGGAGATCAACCGTATGGTCAAAGAGGCCCAGATGCATGCTGCAGAGGACAGAGAGAGAAGAGAAGAGGTTGATGCCCGCAACCAGGCCGACCAGCTCGTTTATCAGACCGAGAAAAACCTCAAGGAAATGGCCGATCGAATCAACCCCGAGGGGAAGGCTAAGATCGAAGCTGCCGTCGAGCGAGCCAGACAAGCTCTGAAGGGTAAAGATGTGGCAGAGATCAAATCGGCCACCGAGGCGTTGAACCAGGTCTGGCACGAAGCGGCCGCCCAGATGTATGCCCAGACAGCCCAGGACGCCTCAGCCGCTGGGACCACTGAGGGAAAGCAACAGACAACCGCCCAGAAGTCGTCCGGCTCAGAAAAGGACAGGGCCGTGGATGCCGATTTTGAAGTGGTTGACTAATACTACAGACCAGCAGATAAAAAGGGACAAGCAGAACCTGCTTGTCCCTTTTTCTTGCCTGTTTGTGGGAGAGGGCTTCTGCCCTCGATATTTTTCGTTAGGTCAGAACACAAGTTCCCCTCTCTGTAGAGATTTCTCCTCGGGCTTGGGAATGGTTTTCCCTGGCCCCTGGTGTAGCGGGCAAACTTCAGTGAGTTCGGTGCCTTTTATAAAAACCTCTTTTCGTTTCCGGGGACAATAGGGGGTGGCAAGCTTATGACTCTCGGCACAGATCTCCAGTTCCACCACTGTTGATGGCATCTGAAAGTCCTTAGCCGGCAGTTCCAGGGAATCACAGGCTGCCCTCATAAATCTAGCCCACACGGGGAGAGCTACGGCAGCAGCCGAGGCGTGCTCTTCGCCCAGGGGGATCTTTTCATCAAAGCCAATCCATACCCCAGCAACCATCTGAGGGGTGAAACCGACAAACCAGGCATCGGTGAAATCGTTAGTGGTTCCGGTTTTTCCTCCGGCCGGTCGTCTGAACCCATACCACAACCTTGCCCCTCGACCCGTGCCCGCGTCCATAACCGACTCCAGCATAGAGGTCATCACATAGGCAGTCGAGGCCCTTAACACCTCCTTTGCCGGGCCTTTTTCTCTCTGTTCAATGATATTTCCGTTTCTATCAATTATAGAAAGTACAGCGATAGGTTCCACTCTGATGCCTCCGTTGGGAAAGACCCCGTAAACGGAGACAAGTTCGACGAGTCGGACATCACATGAGCCTATGGCCAGGGAGTAAACCGGGGCTAAAGGACTGGAAATTCCCATCATCTGAGCATAGCGGCTCACCGTTTTGGGTTTGAGTTTCATCATAAGTTGAATAGTAGCCACATTTCGTGATTCTGTCAGGGCCTGACGCAAGGTTATAGGACCTTTAAATATGTGGTCATAGTTCTCAGGCTGCCACAGGATTCCATCAGGCATAAGTAACGAGATAGGGGTATCTAAGAGAATGTCGGTAGGGCGATATCCGTTGTCCACAGCAGCAGTATAAACGAAAGGCTTGAAGGCTGAGCCTGGTTGTCTGAGGGCCTGAGTAGCCCGGTTGAACTTGCTCTCCTGGAAATTCCTCCCCCCCACCATAGTCAGGATGTGGCCATTGTGAGGGTTAATGGTTACCAGTGCCCCTTGGACCACTCGAGTACGGAGAGAATCAACCGGAAGAGAATCCTGTAGGGCAACCAGAAGAGAGTCCTGAAGAGCAAATTGCGCGTCTGCTATCTCTTGACGCCGTGCCAACTGTTCCAGTAACACCTTCTCGGCAATCTTTTGGATTTTCAGATTCAAAGTGGTATGGACTGATACTCCCTTTTCGTAAAGCAATTGACTTCCGTATTTGCTCTCTAATTGCTGCCGCACATACTCAACAAAATAGGCCGCTTCTCCCGGTTCTTCCAGTTGGGGCCGGAGTTCAAGGTCTTGGTTGGATGTCTCTTCCGCCTCCTTTCTGGAGATCATTCCCAGCTCCGCCATCCTTTTGAGCACATGGGTCCTCCTCTTTATGGCCTTTAGAGGATAATCCAGTGGAGAATAGAGGGTAGGTGCCTTAAGTAACCCTGCCAGGGTGGCACATTGATTAAGAGAGAGGTTCTCCACATCCTCACTGAAGTATAACCGAGAGGCAGCCTGTGCGCCCCAAGCTCCGTGACCGAAGTAGACTTGGTTTAAATACATCTCCAGGATCTCCGGTTTAGAGTAAGTCCGCTCAATACGCACGGCTACCAACTGTTCTTTGATTTTCCTGTTCAAGGTTACCTTCTGGGAGAGGAAGAGATTGCGGGCCAACTGTTGAGTGATGGTGCTGCCGCCCTGTACTATTCTGCCCGCCTTTAGATTAGAGAGGGCAGCCCTGAAAATGCCGCTTAAATCCAATCCCCAATGTTGCCAGAAACGGCGTCCCTCTGTGGCTACTACTGCATCTATTAACTGGATGGGTATCCTTTCGTAAGACACACACTCCCGTCTTTGTTCGGCGAATCTCTTTAAAACCTGGCCGTCTGCCGAGTAGACAGTAGTAATCAGTTTCGGCTTAAAATTCTCAAACTCCTGCAGAGAAGGCAAATCCCTTCCTAAGTGAATAAGAATTCCTGCTAAAACCGA
>DAOWIT010000091.1 GCA_030640765.1 Candidatus Latescibacterota bacterium
CTGAGAAAGTTGTTCTAACGAATAGGGGATTTTCATTCGGTAGATCTTACAAGAGTCAAAAAGGCGGCGCAGGTGGTCTTTCAAGCGGAAACAAGCAGCCCCCCGCTCAGTCTCATAGCACCTAAAACCCTCGAAGGCACTGGAGCCATAATGAACAACATGGGACAGCACATGTATGCGAGCATCGTCCCAATTTACTAAGTTACCATTAAACCATATCTTCTCCGCTTCTGGAAACGCCATTTTTCTCCTCCCTGATTTTACCTTATATTTTTCACGCGAAGTTGAATTCTCTTTTCTCCCTGCCAGTGGTCTTCCTCAATCACATATACCATGTCCAAGTTTTTCTCTCCAGGGATAAGACGATAGAGCAAGTACCCCATTCTGAAGCCGATACAATTGAAGACACTTCCGCCCTGACGGACCTTAAATCGGAGGTGTTCCTTGCCCGCTATCATCGGGGTGCCTACCACTTCTAAGTTCCTGGAGACCATTACCGGTCTCATATTCTGGGGACCATAGGGGGCGAAATATTTGAGCAATTCGAGCAGCTGGCTGTCGATTTCACTGAGATCAAGCTCAGCATCAATCTTAAGCTTAGGTATTAACTGCTCGGGGGTCAGCACCGATCTTGCCACCGCCTGGAAATTCTCTCTAAACTGATCTATCTTCTCCCTCTTCACAGTGAGTCCAATGGCGTATTTATGCCCTCCGAAGCCCAGAAGGTCTGATTTACACGTTTTCAGGGCCTTGTAGATGTTGAAATCTGGGATGCTGCGGCCCGAACCCCTTCCCTCTTTTCCATCCAGGGCTATCAGTATGGTAGGAAGATAGAATTCCTCGGCGATTCTGGAGGCCACAATTCCGATTACCCCAGGATGCCAGCCCTCGGAGTGAAGCACGATAGCGGGGTTAGATTCCCGGTCAATACTCTCTTTCGCCATCTGGAAGGCCTCTGAGAAGATCCGTTCATTCGTGTCTTTTCTCTTTCTGTTTTCCGACTCCAATATCTTGGCGATATTGCGAGCCTGTACCTCATTTTCAGTGGTCAGGAGCCTCACTGCTCGTCCGGCATTTCCCATGCGTCCCACTGCATTAATTCGCGGGGCGATGTTAAAAACCAAGTGTCCCGTGCCCAAAATCCTGCCAGTTAACCCGGTATTCTCTAAAAGGGCCTTGAGTCCAAGATTGCTGGAAATCGCTATTCTATCTATTCCGTGCTTGGCCAGCACTCGGTTCTCGTCTCTGAGGGGCACAATATCGGCAACCGTTCCCAAGGCTATCAAATCGAGATGCTCGTACAGCTGATTCTGATCCAGATTTCTCTTCTGAAAGAGGGCCTGAGCCAGTTTGAATGCCACCCCTACTCCAGCTAACTCCTTGAAGGGGTAGGAGCAGTCGTCCCGTTTGGGATCGAGCACTGCGACCGCTTCGGGAAGTTCCTCTGCTGGCTGGTGATGGTCGGTGACAATAACATCAATACCCAGTTCCTTAGCCAGTTGTATCTCCTCGACTGCGGTTACACCACAGTCAACTGAAATAATCAGAGATACCCCTTTTTTTTTGGCCTCCTTAATACCTTCCACAGAGATACCGTAGCCTTCGGTCAACCTGTCTGGGATGTAGAAGAAGGAATTAGCGCCCAAAATCTTCAAGATTTTCAGCAAAAAGGACACAGCTGTGACTCCATCGACATCGTAATCGCCATAGACCATAATCTGCTCTTGGGAGTCTATCGCCTTGCTGAGTCGCTCTACAGCCTTTTCCATATCTGCCATTGTAAATGGGTCGTGCAGATCCTCCAGCGAGAGCCGTAGAAATGTTTTTGAGTCTTCAAAATTCTCTATACCCCGGTTCCAAAGAATCCGAGCGATAATCAACGGCACTTTGAGTCCCGATGCTAACCTCTCCAATTGTTCTTGGGGAGGTTCTGGGGGGAAAACCCAACGCTGTTCGAGCCGCATGTTTTCTGATTCTTGCATTATTCACACAGTCGGTAAACTAAGAGTTCCATTATAAGCCGTGGGTTCTGATAGCTTCGCTTCAGGTTGTTATCGGCTTGCAACAGGGCATCTAATCCTTTTTTCGTCCGAACCTCAGAGAAATCCTTTGCCTGATCTAGGAATCGGCCCAGAAAGTAAGAGTGTATACCTATTCTCTTTCCTATCTGTTCGGGAGGCAGATGTTCCTCTATGCCTTTTTTTGCCCTGATTATATTCTTCAAATATCTGGTGATCATAAATATGATATGGGTGGTATTTTCTCCTGCCTCTAACATTCGATCCAGGACGAACAACGCTTTGTCCTTCTGGCGGGTTCCGATGGCGTTCATCAATTCAAAGACACTGTTTTTCTTAGTAATACCTACTACTTTCTCCACGTCCTCTCGGGTGATCAAGGCAGCTTGCTTCACGAACAGGCAGAGTTTGTCGATCTCATTTGCCAAGGCCCACAGGTCTGTGCCCACACTGCTGTGGAGTAGATCCACTGCGTCTTCCGATATCTTTTTCGCCTTTTCTCTCACTCTCCGTTGAATCCAGCCAGGGATTTTATTGTCATAGAGAGGTTTAAATTCCACTGCCCATCCGTTGGTTCTTATTTGACGAAATGGGTCTTTGCGGAAATCAACCTTTTCGGCATCTAATATTAAAGAGGTAGAGAGACCGGCGGCAGTGACTGTGTTGACCAACTCTTTCAGTGTCTGGGAAGGAAGTCTATCGCACTCCTTTACCACTACCACTCTTCGCTCTGCCATTAAAGGGAATGAAGAAACCGCATCTACTAATGTGTCCAGGTTTACATCGTCGGCGTGGAAGAGATCAAGGTTAAAATCCTTAGTGGCAGGGTCTACAATGGCTGGAATCAAGGCAGAGAAGGCCTCTTGACGCTGGAATCCCTCTCCAACCAGCAGGTAGATCGGCAGAAAATCTTTCTGTTTAACCGAAGCAAGCAGATGCTGATAAGTCACTCCTTTCCTCCATCAAGCAAGTCAGAAAGAAGACTTTCTTTATCAGTCCTCCTTGAGTGTGCATCCTTTTCCGCAGGCGCATTAGCCTTCCTATACATCTTCACCGCCTCATCGTGACGCCCTTTTTTATCATATAGAAGTGCTAACTGCCAAAATATACTTCTGTTATCCGGGTCTTTTTCTAACAGTTGTTCAAACACTTCAATAGCCTTCTCGTGTCTCTGTAGCTGGCTGTAAGAGGTGCCAAGGTAATAATAAGATTTTGTGTATTCGGGATCGATAGCCACTGCTTTCTCCAACTCCAAGATAGCCTTCTCGTAGAGTCCCTTTTTATAGAGAGTCACACCCATATTGTAGTGAGCATCAGCACAGGCGGGGTCAAGCTCCAAGGCCTTTTTAAATTCCTCTTGGGCCGTATCAATCATTCCCATCTCCCAGCAGACTGCCCCCAGATTGTAATGCGCCTCCACATTATTGGGTTGAAGCTCAATCACTTTGTTATACTCGTCTGCTGCCTTTTGATATTCACCCAGCGATTCGTAGATCCGGCCCAAACCAATCCGTGCCTTGAACTCTCGGGGTTCCTGGTTCAGAATAGAGGTGTATATTTTTACCGCCTTGAGAGTATTGCCCTCATCGACCTCAGTCCTGGCTTCCTGGAGACGTTGTTGTAAATCGGCATCAACTTTCTGTCCAAAAACCTCTAACACTGCCTCCTTGAAGTTGGGGTAAGGTTCAAACCGGGGTTCGTCCCTGGGGGGGAGTTGCAACGTCTCTCTGGTAGCTGGGTGAACGATTGCCCGGCCTTTCCTGCGCACCACTTCAAACTTCCCAAATCCCCGCAGTTGTAGAAGTTCGTGGTTTCCTACGGCTTCTTTTATCATCGAGAGCATCGATTCCACCACCCGGGTTACCGTGGTTTTCTTGCATCCCGATAGATCCATAATCTGTCTGATTATCTCTGCCTTTCTCATTTTCTCAGTTTCCTCGTCTCTTACCTGAAGGGATACATTCAGAATTTGCGTCGGTTATGATTTCTCTTCAGAATCCTTTATCTCTCGAAAGTCGGCATCTTCTATCTTTGACTTGTCGATAGCTGTATTGGGGGAAGATTTCCCTTCTTTGTGGAATTTGGGAATATTCCCTGTTCCTCCCAAAAGAAAGCTGATTGCCTTGTAGAGCAAATAGACGATCAACCCCCAGAGCAGTATTCTAAAAAACATCTTAACCTGCATCTCCTTTGAACTTACATCCTCTCTGGTGTTTCCATTCCCAGGAGTCTGAGTCCCTTCCCCAGTACTGTCCTGATGCACCAAACCAGAAGCACCCTGGTTTTACTGGTCTCCAGATCCTCAGACAGCACCCGGAAGTGATTGTAAAATCGGTTGCTTGCTTCGCAGAGATCCAGAAGATAAGTGGTCACCACTGAGGGCTCGTATTCATCGGCTGCATGTTTGACGGTCTCCGGAAATCTGCTTAACAACCTGACAATCTCTGTTTCCATATCTGAGTTGAGCAGATTGAGGTTCACCTTATCGTCCACCTGACGGCCGTATTTTCTGAGGACGCTGGAGAACCGGGCGTAGGTGTATTGAACATACGGCCCTGTCTCTCCGTTGAAGTTCAACATCCTATCCCAGGAGAAGTCCACATCCTTTATTCTCTTAGTGCTCAGATCATTAAAGACGATGGCGCCGATTCCCACTTGGGTGGCGATCTCCCGCTTATCCTCCAAATCAGGATTTTTCTCTTCTATTATCTTCTCTGTCAGATCAACCGCTTTCTGAAACACCTCCTCTAAGAAGATAACATTTCCTTTCCGGGTGGACATCTTGCCGGTTCCAAATCTTACCAGACCGAAGGGTGTATGAACCAAGGTATCTGCCCAGGGGCAGCCGAGCAATTCCAGGACCTTGAAGATCTGCCTGAAATAAAGTTTCTGGTCTGCTCCTACCACATAGATCATCTTATCGAAACCGTAAGTGTCGAACCGGTACATTGCTGCGGCGATATCCCGGGTGGCATACAGGGTTGAGCCGTCGGTTTTGCGCAGCAGACAGGGGGACATTCCGAATCTCTCCAGATCGACGATCAACGCCCCCTGGCTTTCCTGGGCCAGACCAGCAGTCTTGAGCTTCGTTATCGTTTCAGGCAACATCGAGTTATAGAAGCTCTCCCCGGCATAGGAATCGAAGTGGATATTTAGTATGTCGTAGATTCGCTGGAACTCTTTCAGGCTGATGTCTCGAAACCAATGCCATAGACGGGTGGCCTCCTGCTCGCCGTCCTCCAAACTTCGAAACCAATCTCTGGCCTCTTCTTCTAATGATTTGTCCTTCTCGGCCTCGGTATGAAACTTCACATAAAGATCATACAGGTGCTGGACTGGCTTTGCCTTTAACTGTTTTTCTTTTCCCCACTTCTGGTAGGCGACAATAAGCTTCCCAAACTGGGTTCCCCAGTCGCCTAAGTGGTTGATGCCAATACAGGTATATCCTAACGATTCGTACAGTTTACAGATGGAATTTCCGATTACGGTTGATCTAAGGTGCCCGACTCCAAAGGGCTTAGCGATATTGGGAGAGGAGAAATCCACCACCACCGTCTTGCCAGCTCCCAGCTCGCGGTTGCCATAAGAGCTTTCCAGAGTGAATATCTCTTTCAACACCAACCCAGTGAACTTCTCTTTGTCCACGGTAAAGTTGATATAAGGTCCTGTGGTTTGGATTTTCTTAACATATTTCTGGGGATTCAGTTTCTTAACCAAATCTTCAGCTGCTGCTTCTGGCGATTTTTTAGAAAGAAGAAAGCAGTTGAAACTATAATCCCCCAGTTCAGGACTCGGTGGTGTACCAAGTCCAGCCTTAATCTCGGCTGGGTTTAACCCGGCGTTTTTGAGAATGGTTGCAACTTCTTCCCTTACGATTTTTCCAGCATACTGCGTCATATTTAATAAACTCAGGTACTTCTTACTTAATTTGTTCCTTATTATTGTTTAGAAACTAACAGAGCAGGCGATCTTCCCCTATATTAAAAATATCTGAAAATATGTGAAAGTCAAGCCATTTTTTGGGATTCCTTAGATTACAGGGATTCATGGGCAAAGAAAATAGTGAGTGAGAGCAAGAATCACCGGAGGAGCCAGAGATATTTTTGTCTTGCTTTCAGCCAGATATTTAGTTATAATAAACAAATGAAGATTAGGAGGTGACTCGGATGGGTTCCGAGATTTCAAGGCGAAAGTTTCTGGGCGATATAGCAGAAAAAGGGACCTCTCTGGCTTTGATCTCCCCGGTGATGGGTCTAATTCAGCCTTTTGGACAGGCAGAGGCCTCGACTGGCATCGTGGACCATAAGCACATATTTGTGGCCCAGGAAGCGATGTACTATGTGAAGTTGGGGAGAAGGGCGGTCAGGTGCGAGCTCTGCCCCTGGGGATGTACAGTAGGAGAAGGACAAAAGGGTCTGTGCAGGGTGAGGAAGAATGTGGACGGAACCTACTATACCTTAGTCTACGCTAATCCCTGCGCTGTCCACGTAGACCCCATAGAGAAGAAACCCTTCTTCCACTTTCTGCCAGGCACAAGTGCCTTCTCCGTCGCTACTGCCGGATGTAATATTGAATGCAAGTTTTGCCAAAATTGGGATATATCTCAGGTAGGTCCTGAACAGTTGAGAAATGTTTACCTTCCTCCCGAGAGGGCAGCTC
>DAOWIT010000081.1 GCA_030640765.1 Candidatus Latescibacterota bacterium
ACCTTCAAAATAGAGAGGGCAAAACCGGTGAATACCGGGGTCACTATCCCAGCCACCTGACTATAGGCAGACCAAAAAACGCCGATGTAAAGAAACAGGCGCAGTGCCCGCGCCGTGTCCATCTTGGACAGAGAAGATGCCCTCTGTTCTTCCATTTTTCCCTTTGTCTAAAAATGGTGTCTGTACTGAAATCTATGAATAATCATTACATAGAAGCAAGCCAGATTCGGACAAACCCCGAATGAACACCGAGAATATCCAGTGCCTTTCGGTGTTTTTCAGGGTTCAATTTTCCGGATTGGGTTATCTCTTGATAGCACCAAATCTATATCCTTTGCCTCCACCCAAAAATTCATAGCCTGACTCCCGGCCGATAGAGAGAAGATTCCTCCTCTGGTCTTCCGATTCCCAGTAGTTAAGGATCTCCCCGGCGAAGACAGTGTGATCTCCAGTGTCCAATTCCCCTGCAACCTTACACTCTAAATTCACTATGCACTCTTTAATCACGGGTGGCCTGACAAATTTTGCCGGCAGAGGGGTAAGTCCTGTCTGCTTAAACTTATCCACCTCCCTCCCCGAATGAGTCCCACAGTAGAGGACCTCCTCCCACATATCCTCCCCGGGAACGGCCAGAATAAATTCCTTTCCTTCTGAAATTAACTTATGGCTATACCTGGTTTTGCCAACAGAAATAGCTACCATTGGGGGGACACCGGAGGTTTTCATCTTCCAACCCAAGGCAATAATGTCCGCTTTGCCTTCTTTATCTACGGAAACTGCCAGCACAACCCGCTCTGGACGCGACCAACGTGCGTCTACTTGAGTCCTGGATATTTCTCGCATTTTAACAACCTCCTTTTCTTGTGGTTAAGACTGTTATGCCACAACTTATCCGAGTCCAAGCAAACTTGTGTTATCCTTCATTGGTCTTTTGCCATCAATTGTTCCCAAACCTTCAGGGAATGCCTGCGGAGCAAGGCATAATCACCCGTGTTATAGATCACATAGTCGGCTTTTTTAACCTTCTCTTCTACTGACAGCTGTGCATCTATTCTGTCCTGTGCCTCTTTTAGGGTCAACCCTTGCTGAATAAGTCTCCGGATTTGATCCTCTCGTTCGCTCACCACTACCACCACCGCATCGAACCAGCTCAGTATATCCCACTCCACCAGCAGAGCAGCATCTACCACTACTGTTCTGTGCGACTGGCTCTTCTGAGCCTGGGCCATCTTCTTCCGGAGTCGCCGCAACAAAGGCGGATGGACTATCTCGTCTAACTTACTTTTGGCTGGCGGGTTTCCAAAAGCTAATTTTCCTAAAGTCCGTCTGGCTAAGCTACCATCCTGGGCAAGGATCTGGTTGCCAAAAACGGCCACTAATTGCGAAAGCACTCCCCTATCCTGTTCCACGACCTCTCTTCCAATTTTATCGACATCAATAATTAGTGCCCCCTGTTGCTCAAAGATGTGGCAGACAGTAGTCTTGCCCGAAGTAATCCCGCCAGTGACTCCAATAATCATAAGAAAACCTCCTTAAGAGAGAGGAAGGAGAAAGATTGCCGATTTCCTTCTATTCCACTCTCTACCAATATATTAACAGAAATACCTGAGAGATTTTCTAACAGCCTTCCTGTTCGCTCAGTTTGCAGAAAAACAAGCTTATCTAAAGCTCAATATTTTCTTCAACTTCCCACTGCTGAAGAGTCTTTCTGGTTCGGTACTTTTTGATAAAGTAGACAGTAACAAACAAGAGCAGGATAACTACCCAAAGATTAAATGAGTCAAGTAGCATAGAGACGAGATTGAACTTACGGTGGACAAACCTTTCCCACTCCGCGGCAAATTCCTTCTCTGAACAGCCACACACTTCCAACAGCGCCTGATTGAACTCCTTCCCTGAGGCCATTTCCTGCACCAGCCTGGGGAGAACTTCTCCCCCACCCAATTGAAATAAATAGATGAGCGCCAGAAAACTCTCAGTATAAGCCAATTGCGCACGCGGAGAGGAGAAAAGAAGCATGTTATCAATCTGACCTAATGGTATGATCCGATGAAAAAACACCGCCTTGTTCATTGTGAAGTCTTGTCCCCATCTCCATTGTCTCGACTGCCACATTGCTATTCCTTCGTCAAACCAACGGGGAAGCCTGGCTCTCCCTGTCGCCTGGCCCAGCAGTATATGGGAGAGTTCGTGCACCACCAGTTCTTCTAAACCTACCTTTCCCTTAAAGGAAGGGCGCAACACAATGGTTTTCTTCTCCGGCA
>DAOWIT010000023.1 GCA_030640765.1 Candidatus Latescibacterota bacterium
AAATTAGTCAGGACGCAGACCCGCCTGCTAGCTTGCGCAGCTAAGCGGGCAGGTTTTCGCCGATAACCGCAGAAAATAATATTTGTAATCTTGACAATCTGCGTTTACCCCGTTTAGAGATTTATCTCTAACGGGGTTTATCTGTGTCCAATAAATGGAAATTTCTGGTAAATTTATCCTCCAGGTTGCAATTTAATGGTTGTCCTCACCCTGAAGGCATCAGAATAGCCCTTTTTGCGGATCTTTTTAAGCAGTGTCTCTGCTTCAGCAAAGGAGAGACAGTCACCCACCCTCACTTTATAATACGGTGCCTCAAATTCAAGGTAGACATCTTCCTCCAAAAATAATTCCGCTCTATGTCTCACCTCCAAGGCCGTCTGCCTATCAGGAGAGGCAAATACTTGGACTCTAAACCCTTGGATATACTGGGGCTGTTCTATCTGAGAAGTATCTGTCACCGCCTGTCTATCAGGGCCAGCTAAGGTCGTTTCTGGCGCTGCCGGGGCAGGTTGTTTCAGCTCTTCCCAGATGTCGTCGTCCTGTAGTGAGAGAGGATCAAACTGCTCCTCCAACACCGGTTTCTGGGAGATAACTGTTCGTCCAGTACAACCCATCCCTACAAACAACAAAGCAACCACTGGGAACAAGAGCAACCGCCCGGGTGAGAAGTAGAGGAGTAGAGATCTCCCCCTTTTTCTTCTCCCCTGCTCCTTTTCTCCCTTGCTCCTCTGTTGTTGAGTGAATTCCAATTTATTAAATAACATGCTAATACCTCCGCATTGAGTTTTGATTGACTCGTAGAAAGTCTCTTTTTTTGTCATGCTGAGCTTGGCAAAGCATCTGATAAGCTACTGTAATTCATAAATACATCAGATTCCTCACGGAGCCTGCCCTGAGCGAGATTCTTCAGTCGCTATGGCTTCCTTCAGAATGACAAGCAGCGAAGGGTTCGGAATGACAACTTTGCTACTTTTTACGAGTCAATCAGTCTTCTATTGGTTCAGGCCGAGTTTCACTGCGGCGGCCAGCAGGGGGATCATAATCTCGTGGTGCCCCGTGAACCCAAAGGCCTGCCCTCCGGACTGGGTCGGCCGCAGGAGCACATTTACCTGTTGTCGGTAGTGTTGAATCATATCAAAGTTAGCAGTGGTAAATCGTTCCACCTCACAGCCCAAGTTCCTCACCACCGTCAGCGCCTTCAGGAAAATCTCAGGCAAGATTACTGCTGAACCGAGGTTTAAAACCACTCCTCCGTCGCCTATCCGCGAGATAGTGTGGGCAAATATCCTGAAATCCCGATAGCTGGTTTCGCCTATAGCGCTGCCCGAGGCAGAGGGGTGTTGATGTACAATATCAGTGCCCAAGGCCACATGGACTGTTACCGGGATCCGCAACCGGTAACCCGCTGCCAGGAGGCTTTTATCTGCGTGTGGGGCTTGTTGAAGGTTTCTGCCCAATGTTTCTCCATACCCTAAGCCTTCTTTTTTCCCCTGGCAGACAGCCTGGTTGAGAAGCTTGCCAGTCTCCTCTGCCATACCGAAGCTTCCGTCCTGCAACCCCTGAGCCACATCTTCTGAAGTCTGTCCCCAACGGGCGATCTCAAAATCGTGTATGCTTCCCCCGCCGTTTAAGGCGATGTGGGAGATTATCCCCCGATCCATCAGATCAATTAAAACCGGGCCGAGACCGCACTTGATCACATGGGCACCCATCATTGTCACCACAGGTTTCCCTTTCTTTGCCGCCGCTAAGATCTTTGCCACCAGCATCCGAAAATCCTCTCCCACTAAGATGTGAGGCAGAGAATCAACAAACGCCTTAAACTCGGTTCCGGGGTCGAAAACTGTGGCGAAATCTGCAATCTTGACCTTGTTTTTCCGCTTAGAAAAAGGATAGGTTTTGATACCGTCCAGCCGAATTTCTTCGTATTTAGACAATTTCTTGCTCCTTTTTTTCAGGAAATAGCTACCCCTGTTTTACTACGGCTCTTTGTGCCGATAGCGGGTCAACTCCGCAGTGAGGGAACCTACCCGTATTTTCAACTTCATCAGCACTGGTATCTTTCGCTGGTCATCGGTAAGCCAAAGGGTGAATTTCCCCTTGAGCTTAAAAAACACCCCGGGAGTGTCCATAAGCGGCTGGACAACTAAACAGTTAAATCTCCCTGCTTTCACCTTTATTCTCTGTCGCCTGAGCACCTGCACTTCAAGCCGATAGACACTGTCGTTACTGTGGTAGTCAATAAACACCGACTTGCCTGGTATTAGCTCACAAGTCCGCAGGAAATAGAATGAAGAAAGGGCATCCTGGACGAAAGGAGGAATTTCGGTGGTGTCTTTCTCTGAGAGGGCTAAATGTCTCTCCTGATCATAAAAGACAGTGTAGGTTGCTTTGAAGCGACCTTCATGGATTTTTTTTCTGAACCCCCGGCTGAATATTCCCTGGGTGTCAATAAAGGATTCAATCTGGTCTTTTACCTTAAAAAACAAAGAGAAAAAATCATTGGAGCGGGTCACCGATGTCACATGATAACAGGGATGCTGGCCTATGGACTTGATGTCTTTCACCTCCATAGCTCCGCTGCCCGCTCCGATTGGCCCATAGCGAAGTCTGTAGCGAAGCTTCTCCCCCACAGCAAAGGCCCGGTTCTCTACCCTCCGGCTCTCTGGTGAATGGTGAGCGAGGGCTTTCTCAGAAAAAATAAGGGAGAGAAGGCAAATAGTCAGAACAAAGAGCTGTTTCACATTCAATCTATTTTTCTCCTTGGTTTAATTCCCACAATTTCAAGTATTTATTGAATACATACACGGCCCCTAAGCTGGAGATGAAAAGGCCTGCCTTGCCATCCAAGAAACCCAATTTCCACAGATACATTTTCATAAATCTCAGCGGCGGGCGCAGGAGAATATCTCGTAGATGGAAACGCCTCCCTTGTTTTGCCATCTGTTGAGCAGAGATGGTGGAGTAACGGGCTATCGTTTCCAAGTGACAGGAAATGTTGTGATAAGGATAGTGGTAAAGATCGCCTCGTAGAGATCCCGTTTCCCCCGAGTCCAGCATTATTTTATCATGAGGGTCAATTCCTCCCCAGCGGGCCTTGCTCTTTCGGAAGAGGCGGAGTCTGTACTCCGGATACCAACCACAGTGGTTAATCCACCTGTCTAAATAGAATGTCCGGCGAGGAATAAGATAGCCATCAAAGGAGGGTTCACTGCTCAGCAGCTTAACTATGCTGTGTTTCAACTGTTCAGAGACAATTTCATCGGCATCTAAAGCCAGAATCCAATCATAGCTGGCCTTGCTCAGGGCAAAGTTCTTCTGCTGGACAAATCCTGGCCAGCGGTTCTGAACAACCTTATCCGTAAATTGGCGGGCAATCTCTGCTGTCTTATCCTGGCTGAAGGCATCTACTACTACAATCTCATCGGCCCAGACCAGGCTCTTCAGGCAATTTCCGATGTTTCGTTCTTCGTTATAGGCGATAATGCAAGCTGATAGCTGTTGTCTCATTCTCCTCAGATGCTCCATTTCTCAGCCAAAAAATCTGAAATCCAAAGGGATGGGTAAAGATACTGCTTATTGAAGTCCTATAGATACTGATCTAACCCATCCCTCCGAGCATTTTAAAATATAGTAAGTTTGCTCAATTTCCACAAGGGTTATATTTGATCCCTACCCACGGCAGTGCTTTCCTTATAGATAGAATTCAAAGTTTAACAATGAGTTACCAATGATCCTCGTAAACGGCTTTGTTAGTTCAGGAGCTCGCTGAGTTAATTTGTGTCTGTCCGGAAATACCCATATTTTCTGTCATTCCGGCAATTTTTAAGCCGGAATCTACTTGAGGTCAGCAATGGATTCCCGCTAACGGCGTGCGGGAATGACAAATTCGGACAGACACTAATTCGCTCTGCTGGTCACAACTTTCTATGGTGAACCGAGAAGATACCCAGACAGAAAGAAAAAATTCTTCACTCCTGTAAAAAAGACTTGACAGAGGTCTTTTTTTATAGTATCTTAGCAAAATAAAGACGCAAGAATCCTTGTATAGGATGAGATTTTAGTGTGACTTAGGTAATTATAGTATCTGGGATCAGAGATTCTGAAAAAGAAAGAAGGTGAGACAGGTTTGCCAAAAGGTAAAGTTAAGTGGTTTAACAACCGTAAGGGCTATGGCTTCATTGAGCAAGAAGATGGCGAGGATGTCTTTGTCCATTTCTCTGCGCTTCAAGAAGAGGGATTCAAGTCTTTGACAGAAGGTGAAGAGGTTGAATTCGAGATAGTAGAAGGCCCAAAAGGACCACAGGCAGCTAATGTGGTCAGAATATAAATCTTAGCTGTAGGCCCCAACTTAAGTAGGATCCTTGTTGGGGCCTTTTTTTTGGAAATGAGAGGGATGAAAATGAAAGGTATAGTGAATCGCCCCGCCTACAGGGCACAACATCAACACCCTGAAGAGGGGGCCATTCATCCCCGTGCACAGCACGGGGTATTCTGGCGAAATCGCATAAAAATCAGAAAAAGGGAGTTCGCGTCAATTGCCCTGGGGGTTTTTCTGCTGCTCCCTCTGGGTGTTGCCCAGGGACAACTCAACTCCTTTAACGCTTCCAGCCCCTCTGATCTGCTTTTCTTGACCACGGCGGACATCATGAAGGGGCATTTTAATTTGGGGATAGAAGTGGAATTCAACGACTATTCCCACGTGATTTACGACAATGAATTCCGCTACGGTCTGCTGGCCAACTGGGCGGGTTTCGATCGGTTTGAATTGGGCTTGCGCCTGCCCTACCAACTTTCGTGGAATGTGACCTTTAATCAGTTCTTAAGGGAACAAGAGATTCGGCATCGGGGACCAGATGACCTAAAGATCCGTGGTAAACTGAAGATTCTCGATCGCCAACAGCAGGGTCTGGGGGCAGCAATAGGATTTACGGCATTGAAAACTATGGATCCAAGGGAAGAGGACGGGGAGATCTCCCGACGGTGGGATCTTGGGGCATACGGTGTCGTCTCCATGGAGCGTCAGAAGTTTAATATGCACCTGAATTTCCTCTATGTACCCATCAATGAAACAATTGCAATCCCCAGCTGTGGAGAGGTAAAGTTAACCAACCTGACACATTTGGGGCTGGGAGTGCGTTTTCCCGTCTTCTGGAAGATGAATATGATCCACGAGTTGGTGTTTGAACAGAGCTTTCCCAAGTTTGTCGCCGCTGGTTTTTTAGAAGATGAGCACCGGCTTATCCGCCACCGATGGCTGACCTGGAATTTAGGGGGAACCCGGGAGTGGGGGAAACATCTATTTCTGAGAGGGGCGATTACCTTAAGCTTTCTGGAAGGGTCCTTTGACCTGGCCAGGGAGCTGGTGCAGATAAGCTATTCGTTTTGAAACTCTCTTGTATTTCTCCTCTATCAAACATCTCTTTTGGGGCAGCACGCGATCGGGGGACATTCAGCTGTTCGAAAAAATACTTGACATTCTCGTTCCCCTTGTGTATTATTACACTGTAACCTTTAGGTAACAGTTCTCCTTCCATTTTTGGTAAAAAGGCGGGCTAAATGGCATTAGCACGCAAAAAACGCCTGGTAATCTTCCTTTGCTTGGGGGTTGGAGTTATAGCGGCGACCGTCAAGTCGCCATCTTGTGGAGGTCTAAGGACCTCAGCTTCCCTGAGCAAAACTGCTCGCCTTTCAGGGATAGTCCAGGGCAGTCAAACCAGAAAACCTGTTCCCTATGCCATCTTGAGCATTGTTGAACTTCAAAGAGGGACTGTTTCCGACAAAAATGGGAGCTTCACTTTCCAAGATCTCCCCTTTGACAATTACACTTTGCTTGTAGACAAAACAGGTTACTCCCCCATAAACTTTCCGATTGACTTCACTCCTCAGACCCCCCAACCGATGATAATCAACCTCGCTCCGTTGAATAATGATCTATATTTAACGGGGCTTGAACCAAGAACTTACAGAGTAGAACCCATCGTCGTTACCGCATCTCGGAAAGAGCAACCAGCAGATCAGGTCCCCCAGAATGTCACGGCTCTGACAAAAGACGAAATAGAATTGCTGCCTGCGCA
Organism: Candidatus Latescibacterota bacterium; assembly: GCA_030640765.1. Lineage (GTDB taxonomy): Bacteria > Latescibacterota > MVCY01 > MVCY01 > MVCY01 > MVCY01. The sequence continues at coordinate 6,078 of DAOWIT010000023.1, forward strand.
TAACCTGGCCGAGGCTTTGAATTATGTTCCTGGACTGGCTGTGCAAATCAACGGCGGCCCCGGTAATGTTGCCTATCCGATGATCCAGGGGGCAGAATATCGGCACACACTTGTTCTGATCGATGGCATTCCGATCAACACCCAGACCGAAGGGTGGGCAGATATATCCCAGATCCCCTTGGAAGAGATCGAACGAATCGAAGTCCAGAAAGGCCCGGGTTCATCCGTCTGGGGTTCCTCATTGGGAGGAGTGATAAATGTGATCACCAGATCCCCGTCAAAACAGATGCGGGGTGATCTCGGATTCTCCTTCGGGGAAAGGAATACTCAACAATATCACTTGGGAGCAAGCGGCACAGTCGCCGATGTCGGTTATCTGTTCACCTTGAGACAATTGGAGACTGACGGCTTTCGGCCGAAAAACGGTTACCAGGGAGACAATCTGTTCGCCAAAGTGGAGACATATATCTCTGAGTCAGCAAAGATCAGCGGGTCTTTCGGTCACAACAATGGGGAAGGTGCCGGCGATGAGTTCATGACCCCGGATAGCCTGAGATATTGGACAGACTATAAGCGGAGAAACAGCTATGCCACCCTTCGTTTAGAGACAATACCGGCCAATTGGATGGGTCTGAGGGTCTTC
>DAOWIT010000010.1 GCA_030640765.1 Candidatus Latescibacterota bacterium
ACACAGTAGACTTGATCGATTTCCAGGAACATTCTTTTTATGATCTACTCAGGTCGAGATTCAAATGGGGCATTTAGCTGTTTACGGAACTATGCTGATAGCGTGAGGTCACGCTGCATGAGACAACGACTCCGAGAATGGCTTGAATTTTTATGGACAGAAATCAACCACCAAATCATAATTGGCCACAAAAACACAACGGCACAAAGATACCCGATATTATCTAATCTTCGTGTCTTGGTGCCTTAGTGGCTAAGTCCTTTTCTGAAAAAGATTTTTACATCTATTTCTAGGCTATGTTACGAGAATTGCACATCAAAAACTATGCTCTAATTGATGAAATACGGGTGGAGTTCTCTGCAGGCCTGAATATAATTACTGGGGAGACCGGTGCTGGTAAATCAATTCTCATCGGTTCCCTGGGACAAGTTCTTGGAGAACGGGCCACCCCAGATTTTATCAGAACCGGTGCAGATAGATATGTTGTCGAAGCACTTTTCCTGCTTGACGGGACCCATCCGGTGTTCGCCGCCCTGAAGCAACTGGGGGTGGAAACCGAGGCGGGAGAACTCCTCTTGCGTCGGGAAACCTTCACCGAAGGACACAGCCGATGTTACGCCAATGACACCCAGGTCACTGCCCGGGCCTTAAGGTCCATCGGCGATCTGCTGGTGGACATACATGGCCCCCATAGCCATCAATCTTTGCTTAAGGTAGAAAAACATGTAGACTTCTTAGACAGCTTCGGACAGATGGAAGAACCTGTGGGGCAGATGGGACGGGAATATCACCAACTCAATGCCCTGAGAGGTGAGCTGGAGGAATTGAGACAGAGGAAAGCCGCCGCCGAGGAGAAACGGGAACTCTACAGCTTTCAGCTCAAAGAGATCACCGACGCCTCCCCTGACCTGGAAAATTGGGAACAACTGGAACAGGAATGCACTGTTTTGGAGAACAGAGAGCGGTTGGCTGAGGATGTGATTCAGCTCTATGATCTCTTATATGATGGAGAGGATTCGGTAGCAGAGAGACTGGGAAGGGGTGCTCATTGGCTTAAGGACGCAGCCCGATTTGACCAAATCCTGGCAGAGAAGAACAAAACCTACGACTCCTTGATTTATGAAGTAGAAGACCTCTCATTTTTCCTGCGCGATTACGGTGAGAAACTGCAAGACGCTCCCCAACGCTTAGAGGATCTCAGGAACAAACTGGCAGGACTGGAACAGATCAAGAGAAAATACGGAGAGAGTGTGGAGAAAGTCTGGGAACGAAAGGAGTTCCTGGAGAAAGAGCTTGTTCTCTCGGGTAACATTGACCAACAGATAGAGGAAGTGGAAGGGTCCGTTCAAAAGCTGCAGGAAGAACTCTCCCGACGATGCGCTTCGGTTTCTCAGAGGCGTCGGGCCGCAGCTTCCCATTTAACTGTTCAGGTCGAGTCTTCCTTAAAGCAATTGGGAATACCCAACGCTCAGTTTGAGGTGAGATTTTTCGACAGAGAAGACCCCGAGGGAACGGTGGAAATTGCCGGCAAGAGGTTCAACCCGGGTCCCACAGGGATTGAGGAGGTGGAGTTCTTTATCTCTACTAATGCAGGAGAAGAGAAGAAACCCCTGGTCAAGATAGTCTCCTTGGGCGAGATCTCCCGGATTATGCTTTCGTTGAAAAGTATCTTAGCAGAGGTAGATGCCATTCCCACTTTGATCTTTGACGAGATCGATGTGGGCGTCTCCGGACGGATCGCCGAAGCAGTAGGCAGAAAGATGAAACAGCTTTCTGCTACTCATCAGATCATATCGATAACTCATCTGCCGCAAATAGCCAAGATGGCAGACAGGCACCTCTCTGTTTTTAAGAAGATCAAAGACGGCAGAAGCACTACCAGAGCGGTAGGATTAACAGAAGAGGAGAGAATCGAAGAGATAGCGAAGCTTTTGGAAGGAGAGCAAATCTCCCAAACGGCGATCAGACACGCTGAGGAGATGCTCCACCAGAGAGAGAGGAGTACCCGCAGATGAAACGAGCAGCATTGGCAGCAAACCTACTGGCAATAAGCAGGGTGCTTTTGATTCCACCGTTTATTTTCTGCATTATCTTCAGCCAAAGAGATGGGTTTTACCTGAATCTGGCCCGGGTGCTGCTTCTCTATGGGGTAATGAGCGATATCTTAGATGGGCGACTGGGTGCGTTAGCTGGGAATAATCCTATCGGTCAGTTTTTGGATCCCTTGGCAGATAAATTGTGCATAGCAGCGATTTATATCTCTCTTTCTTTGGTCTGGCATAACCCTCCCCTGTGGTTAACTTCCATAGTAGTAGGGCGCTTTCTGGTTGTGCGTTTGCTGTGGTTAATCGGGTTCTTAAGGGCAAAGGAGAAATTGCAATCCTTTCTTCAGAAAAAGAGCATTTTGACCAAGTCTAATCTGTGGGGAAAGGCCTCCTCCTGGTCTCAGGCGGTACTTATTTTCGCCATTCTGTTCTCTCTGCCCGGAGGCTGGGTCACCTTTCTCTACTGGATAGTGGCGGCTGTCACGGTGATAACAGGGATAATTTACTTAGTCCAGGGAGTGCGAGAGGCAAAGAGGTTGGGCTTAGTCTGAGCGAAATTGCCTTGGAATAGAGGAATTATCGGTTACTTGAAAATTAAGCCGACGCCAGTACGCATTGAACCCGAACCTGAATATAAGTCCTTGAATTTCATCTTGTTCGTCACCCTGTTGCTCATTTTACAAAGAGTAACACCGGGTGATTTTTATATTCTGATTTCTATATTGGCAAAGATATGAAAAACTTGTTAATTCTGAAGAGCTTTCTGCTGAAACATAAGGGACAGTTGGTCCTTGGCGTTATCGCCTTGGCGTTCAGCAACCTGTCTGCTCTGCTGGTTCCTCGCATTTTACGGGACACCATAGATGGTTTAAGAACGGAAATAAGCAGGGGGGCACTTGTGCGATATGCCCTGCTTATAGTCTCTTTGACTATCATTGCCGGTGCATTCAGATTTCTGACCCGTTACAAATTAATTGGCACCTCATTCACTATCGCATGCGAACTGCGCAACCATCTGTTTGCCCACCTTCAAAGACTCTCCACCTCATATTTTAAGAAGATGCGCACCGGAGACATAATGGCCCGGGCGACAAACGACCTTGAGGCTGTGCGAAGGCTGCTGGGGCCAGGAGTTCTAAATCTGCTTAACATAGCCATTATGGGACCTATTGCTATCGGCCTGATGACAGGTATCTCTCCTCGGCTCACTCTGTATGCTTTACTGCCCTTGCCTTTTTTGACCTTCATCATAGCCGTCGTTCGCCCTAAGATATTTAGCCGCTTCCAACAGGTACAGGAACAGTTCTCTTCAATCAGTGCAAAGGCACAGGAGAACCTGACAGGTATAAGGGTGATAAAAGCCTACGCTCAGGAGGAGAACGAGATCAGCAGTTTCCGGCAGATAAATCAAGGATATTTAGAGAGAAATATGGGATTAGTGAAGATTTGGGGCCTATTTTGGCCTTTTATAATGTTGATTGCCGGTGTCAGTATGGTCGTGGTGCTGTGGCTTGGTGGCCGCCAGGTAATCACTGATCACATCTCTTTAGGTCAATTTGTCCAATTCACCCACTACCTTATGATGCTCACCTGGCCTATGATGGCCTTAGGATGGGTAATAAACTTGCTGCAGAGAGGCTCTGTCTCAATGAGCAGAATCGCCGAGATCCTGAACCAACCTCCTGAGATTAAAGATAGTAAAGAGAGGAAAAGTATCCAGACCCTGGAGGGAACCATCGAGTTCAGAAATGTAAGTTTCGCCTATGATACAACACAGGTTCTCAAGAACATAAATCTAAAGATAGAGAAAGGTATGACCGTAGCTATTGTGGGGCCCACCGGGGCAGGCAAGACCACTCTGGTTAATCTAATCCCCCGGTTATTCGATGTCACTGAAGGACAAGTAATTATTAATGGGATAGATGTGAGACAAATTCCTCTAAAACTTCTGCGGAAAAGTATTGGCTATACTCCCCAGGAAAGTTTCCTCTTTTCCGAAAGTATCAAGGAAAATATCGCCTACGGTTTGGAAGATGGTGATGAGCATCTGATTCAACAGGCAGCCACCATATCAAATCTGACGGATGATATTGAGGGATTCCCCGAGAGATACGACACTATGGTGGGCGAACGCGGAGTTACGCTTTCCGGCGGACAAAAACAGCGCGTTGCCTTAGCCAGGGCAATTGTCCGCCATCCTTCAATTCTTATCTTAGATGATGTTTTCTCCAGCGTGGATACCTATACCGAAGAAGAAATACTAAGAGAGTTGCGTCAGTTCATGAAAGCCAGAACCAGCATTCTGGTATCACACAGGATATCAACTGTTCGGGAGGCAAACCTGATAGTGGTGCTTGAGGATGGACAGATTGCAGAGCAAGGTACACACGAAGAACTGTTGGCCCACGACGGGTTTTATGCCAATATGTATCAGCAGCAACAATTGTTGGAAGAAATAGCGAGGATGTGAAGGGCACAACTATGACTCATGGTCATGCCAGTGAGGATCAAACGGGCGAGGAAATACTGGGCAAAGCGTATGACCGCCGGCTAATGCGTCGGCTTATCAGGTATCTTCTCCCCTACAAACTGTTAGTAGTAGTATCTCTGGTTACTATTCTTCTTGTATCTGCCTTGCAACTGGCAGAACCATATCTGGTGATGATTGCCATCGACCGTTACATAACTCCCAAAGATAGCTCGGGATTGCTTCGCATAGCTGTGCTGTTTCTGGGCGTGTTAATCCTAGGTTTCTTATTTCGTTATATCCAGATTCATATTATGCAACTGACTGCCCAGAAGGTGATGTATGACATGAGAACGGGGATATTTGAGCATCTCCAAGGAATGTCTCTCTCCTTTTTCGACAGAAACCCTGTGGGTAGATTGATGACCCGATTGACCAACGATGTGGAAGTGCTAAGCGAGATGCTTAGCTCTGGGGTGGTAACTATCTTTGCTGATATCTTTACCCTGATAGGGATAGTGGTGGTTATGCTTCTGCTTAATTTCAAATTAGCGTTGATTAGCTTCTTAGTGCTTCCTCTATTGATGTGGGTCACATTTCTGTTTCGGCAAAGAGTTCGAGAAGCATATCGGGCTATCAGGGTAAGAATAGCTCGCATTAATGCATTTTTGCAAGAGAACATTATGGGCATCTCCATCGTCCAGATATTTAATCGGGAAGAGAGAAATCTCAATAAGTTTCGTGATTTGAATCAAGATCATCTGGATGCCCGGTTGCGATCGCTTCTCTACAGCGCAGTATTTCACCCCACAGTGGAAGTAATCGGCTCTGCTGGTGTTGCCTTAATCGTCTGGTATGGCGGTGGGCAAGTTCTTAAAAATGTTCTTACCTTTGGTGCGCTGGTCGCTTTTATCCAGTATGTGAACAGATTTTATCAACCGATAAGGGATTTGAGCCAGAAATACAATATTATGCAGGCAGCTATGGCCTCTTCCGAACGGATATTCAAGCTCTTGGACACAGAACCGGAGATTAAAGATCCACCCCATCCTGTGCCGATGAATACAATAAGGGGAGAGATTGAATTCAGAAATGTCTGGTTTGCCTACCAGGCGGAAAACTATGTCTTACGGGATGTCTCTTTCCACATCTCCCCCGGGGAAAAGATGGCCTTTGTTGGCCTAACTGGAGCAGGCAAGACATCGATAATTAATCTGTTAGCCCGTTTCTACGATGTGCAACAAGGAGAGATATTAATCGATGGAGTGAACATCAGAGATATAGTTCAAAGACAGCTGCGACAGCATTTGGGAATAGTCTTGCAGGATGTCTTTCTCTTCTCTGGAAGTGTAGAGGATAACATCCGGCTGGGAGAAGAGAGAATATCCTCAGAACAGGTCCAGGTGGCCGCCCAGTATGTAAATGTAGATAGCTTTGTAAGGAAACTGCCTAATGGGTATCAGGAAGAGGTACACGAACGGGGCGGGATTCTCTCTGTGGGCCAGAGACAACTTTTGGCATTTGCCCGGGCATTGGCTTTCGACCCCAAGATACTTATCTTGGATGAGGCCACCTCCAGCGTGGATACCGAAACCGAAATACTTATCCAGGATGCGTTGACCAAGTTGCTCCAAGGAAGAACGTCTATAGTTATCGCTCATCGGCTCTCTACTATCAAAAATGTCGACCGGATAATTGTTCTCCACAAAGGCAGAATTAAGGAGACAGGCACCCACGAGGAACTGCTCGAAAAGAGGGGGATCTACCATCGTCTATATCAGTTGCAGTACCAATTCCAAGAGCGGCTTTCAGATCCGATATGCCGTTAGTCCTCCGAATATGACTTGGGAGGTCTCTGCCCAAATGAGATTGTGGCCATCCATCAGTTGTATTGACCTTTTCGTTTTGCATATCTTACTGAAAATTATCTATATTGGGATCATCGAAAAAAAAGGTTGCAAATTCGATTCTTTTTTATTACCTTTAAATCAATATTCCTATTTTTGATTGCGCCAAATCACAACTGCTGCATATTTAGTATCTTATGGGATATCAGTTAAGGAAAATATATATCTGGCCAGCTATTAAGATATCCTTCTTTCTTTTTGCCATCTTTGGGGTTGCCATAGGCATCGGGTGGGTAACGCTGGTCTCACTTTTCACCAGTTTTCTCCGCCCGTTCTTACCAGAGGGATGGGAACTGGCCAAAATCTCGGGTATGTCTCTCTTGGCAGGGGTTTTTCTCTCTGCATCAGTCTACGCTGGCCTGGGTGTTGTATTTACAGTCATTGTATGTTTGGTTTACAATGCGGTCGCCAACTGGACCGGCGGTTTTGAAATTGATTTAGATAAGGTAATATCTGTGGCTTCAATTCCTGATGGCGGGGAGAAGGAAAAAATTACTGATGCCTGAGCAGATGAGGGTGCGTTTTGCCCCCTCCCCCACAGGCTATCTTCATGTGGGAGGAGTTAGGACAGCCTTGTTCAACTGGCTTTATGCCAGAAAATACGGTGGAAAATTCCTCCTGCGCATCGAGGATACCGACCAACAGAGAAATACCCCAGAAGCCTTACAGGCAATTCTCGACGGCCTTCAGTGGTTGGGGATCCAATGGGACGAACCGGTGGTGTTCCAGTCAAAGAGGTTGGATATCTACCGAGAATATTGTTATCAACTTCTAAATGAGGGGAAGGCCTATTATTGCTACTGCTCTCCAGAGCTGTTAGAGAAAAAAAGGAGCGAGGCTCAAAGACAAAAAAAGCCCTTGAAATACGATGGCACCTGTCGCAACCTCTCTGAGAAGCAAAGAAGAAAACTGGATGCCCAGGGTGTTCCTAAACTCATTCGCTTCCGGGTTCCCGAAGGAGTAACTACCTTTTGTGATCTGGTATACACAGAGGTGAGTTTTGACAATGAGACTATCAGCGATTTCGTGATCCTCAGGTCCGACGAGCAGTCTGTCTATCAGATGGCAGTGGTGGTAGATGACGCCTTTATGAAGATATCCTTGGTGTTAAGAGGTGACGATCACCTCTCCAACACTCCCAAGCAGATAATGCTCTATCACGCCCTGGGATTGCCGGTGCCCAAGTTTGCTCATGTGCCTCAGATCCTGGGTCCAGATAAAAAAAGACTTAGCAAGAGACACGGGGCCACTTCCGTTATTGAATATCAACAGGAAGGCTTCTTGCCCGAGGCAGTGGTAAATTTTTTAGCCCTGTTGGGATGGTCTCCTGGGGACGACCGGGAGAAGATGTCTCGCCAGGAGTTAATCGACGCCTTCTCTATCGAAGGCATTAGCAAAAAAAGCGCTGTTTTTGACGAGCAAAAACTTCTTTGGCTCAACGGGGAATACCTGAGAGAGCTTTCCTCAGAACAGTTGTGGCAGCCGGTAAGCGAGCGTCTGGTAGAAGAGCGGTTAGTCGACAAGAATCTGGCTGTGCAGGAAAAGCAGTGGATTGTCAAGATTATCGACCTTCTGAAAAAAAGGGCAAAGAAGCTTTCGGACTTTGTGGAGATGGGGCGCTATTTCTTCGAAGACCCTTCTTTATACGAGGAAAAGGCGGAAAGGAAATATTGGAAGGATGAGCAGACGACCCAGCGACTGCAGATGTTGGCGGAGGAGCTCGCCTCTCTGGACGATTTCACTGCTCCCAGAATGGAAGAAGTCCTCAGGGTTCTGGCACAACGACTGGAAATAGCAGCAGCTACATTAATTCATTCCACCCGGTTAGCGGTCTCCGGAAGGTCTTATGGCCCAGGGTTGTTTGAGCTGATGGAGGTGTTAGGCAAAAAAGCAGTTATTCGACGGCTACAGAAAGCAATCCAGTTCTTAACTCAGTAGAGAGGGTTCTTAAAGATTCAACATAAAGCTGCCCCGTGGTGTAACGGCAGCACACCTGACTCTGGCTCAGGTAATCGAGGTTCGAGTCCTTGCGGGGCAGCCAACTTATCCCCGGCACAAATTAGGACGCAGATTTTCGCCGATACTCGCAGAAGACTGTCTTCTCGCTTAGTTCTTTATATTCAAAATCTTGACAATCTGTGTTTGCCCCGCTTAGAGATTTATCTCTAATGGGGTTTATCTGCGTCCAAAATGAGAATTCCTTACGATCAAATTATGAAAATAGGTGTAGTGGATGGTCAGGGCGGGGGTATTGGCAGCCAGATCATTAAGAGACTGCGTGGCATTTTGTCTGCCGAGGTTGAGATTTTTGCCCTGGGGACAAATGCAGTAGCCACCGCTAATATGATGAGGGCAGGGGCTACTAAGGGGGCCTCGGGAGAGAACGCTATGGTGCTGAACGTAGAGCAGATGGATCTAATTACCGGCCCTATAGGTATTGTGTTGGCCAATTCGATGCTGGGGGAACTTACGCCCCAGGTGGCTAAGGCAGTTGCTGACTGTCCGGCACAGAAGATCCTTCTGCCAATTGAAAAATGTGGGGTGGAAATAGCGGGAGTTGACCACAAGAGATCTATCCCTCATTTAATCGACGAGATAGTCAGACGCATAGGAGAAATAGTTGAAAAGGAAAAAACTCTTAAGTAGAAAGGAGAATCAGGTGCGAAAGAAATCCTTCTCTTTGATGATTGTTCCCCACAGTAAATCGCCCATACATGAGGTCAGCTTTTCCTTACTCTGGGTATTGACTTCAGCGGCTGTTTTGGTCTTAAGCTTAGGATTTTTTGTCTTTTGCACTGTGGGGTATTACCGAAACAACATCCAAACCTCCACGGTAAAGAAACTGAAGGCAGAGAATAACCGGTTACTTGAGCGGGCCAAAGAGATGGAGTTCAGTCTGGTCCAGTTAAGAGCTGAAATGGAGAAGTTGGCGAAAGAGGACGATGAGTTGCGGACAGTGATGGGTCTGCCTCAAATCGACCCAGATGTGCGAATGATGGGAATCGGAGGGCTATTGCTGGGCAGTGGGAACACTATTCTCTCCTCCTCAGCTGAGGCCTATGCCGAGAAGGTAGAGTTGGATATAGGCCAGTTGCTGCGTCAGGCAAAGCTGGAAAAGGCAAGCTTCGGAGAGATTAGAGAGAAGTTCTTAACCCAGAGAGAACGACTTGACCACACCCCTTCCATTATCCCGGCAGTGGGCTATCTCTCCTCGGCTTTCGGCTGGCGAAGAGATCCCTTTACCAGGCGGAGGAGATTTCACTACGGTGCCGATATCTCCGGACAGCGTGGCGCTCCCGTGTATGCCACTGCAGATGGAAGGGTGAAGAAAATCCAATATCTGCCGAGAAGCTTCGGTAAATTAGTAATTGTTACTCATGGCTACGGGTATGAAACTGTCTACGCCCACCTTTCCAAGATAACCGTTAACAGAGGCCAGAAGGTGAAGCGAGGAGACAAAATCGGTAAAATGGGCAACACCGGCCGTTCTACTGGCACTCATCTCCACTACGAGGTGAGGGTGAACGGAAAACCTGTAAACCCCCTGAACTACTTTTACGCTCAGAGCTATGCTGGCAGTTGAGGTTGTCTATAAAATTGGTACCGAGATTTTCGGCTAATAGTATTGTAGATCAAACTGACCAACTGATAGATGCCAAGGCTCAGGAGCGATCCTATAACAGTGGATAGCCCCTTGGCGAAATTCTTTGAATAGACAAAGTTCTGTAGTGCCAAAAGCACCCAGTGGCCGATCTTAGCAAAGATGGATATCTGTTCCCCAAGAATTGTGATCAAATGGGTTCCATAGGCTAAGGATAGCCAGGTGGCTGCTATGAAGGCCGCTGCTACCCCCGATATCCAGAAGATATTTTCAAAGTTGAATACTTTTCTCTTAGCTACCTCTGGCAACCTGGCCATCACCCGGGAAGTGAAATCTGCCTCCGGCTCCAGCAGAGGTTCAGTCTCTATGGCCTCAACGATGCCTCGCAGCAATTCCAGCTCAGCCCGACATTCAGGACAAGTTGCAAGATGTCCCTTCAGAGCTCGCCTCTCTTGCTTACCAAGCATACCATCGACATAAAGATGCAACTGTTCTCGACTCTTCTCGCACTTCATCCCTTCAAATCTCTCCCTGTTGATATTTATTCAGTACTGCTTTTTTTAATGCCTCTCTGGCTCGAAAAAGATGTGTCTTCACTGTACCCTCAGGCAAATCTAAAATTTGGGCGATCTCAGCGTAGGAGAACCACTCCAAGTGATACAGGGTGATCACCGCCCGGTAAGCAGGGGGAAGCAGCCGCACCAGGTCTCGAACTATCTGCTTGGACTCTTCCTTTAACAAGATGTTTTCTGGAGTATCTTCCCAATCGGAGGCCTCTGAATAGACTGACTCCGCTTCTGCATCAAGTTCTATAAAGCTCTGTCTGGCAGCAGATGCGCTGAGTTTTGACAGACAGACATTGGAGACTATCCGATAAAGCCAGGTGGTGAACTTTGCCTGTCCCCGGAATTTGGTAATAGAATGGTACAGTCTGATGAAACTATCCTGGGCTGCGTCTTCGGCGTCCTCTCTGTTTCCCAACATCCGGTAGGCAAGGTTGAAGACCATCTTTTGATGGCGATTGATCAGGCTCTCAAAAGCCCTTCTGTCGTTTTTTTTTGCCTTCGCTACCAGTTCTTCATCCGAGAGTTCCATA
>DAOWIT010000079.1 GCA_030640765.1 Candidatus Latescibacterota bacterium
GGACTGTATTGTTCTCCACAAAAGAAAAACAGCCAGTCCTGAAACCATAACCACCGCCAGAAACCGGCTGGACATAACACCAAGAAGCCCGAGATCTAAGACCTTAAGGGCAATGAGATTTCCACAAAAATAGAGGAGGATGAAGAACACTGGGGTGAGGTTGTACTCCACCATCCTCTCCAGACCTAAGAAGATGGCGCAAAAACCCCGGAAAAGGACTGTTGCCACTGCTATCAGCAGTGTGACTAAAAGTAGGTCTTTGACCTCTGCTAATTTTGAGAACCAGAGCCACCTCTGCCCTAGGAGAAATAGACCCAACAGCAGAAACCCAACCGTGCCTCCCCAAAAGATGGTGTTGGGAAAAAGCCTCCGTGCTCTGCTCCTGTCTTTTCCCACAAGATATGCGTTAGATCGTCTTAATCCTTCCCCAAAAAACAAGGCTAACAGGTTAATCGTAGTGGCCAGCAGTACATAATGCCCTCTGCCGGTAGGTCCCAGTATCCTGGTTATCAAGACACTGTTGGCAAAACCAACGGCAAACACAATAGCATCGGCTGATACCTTGAAGGATAAGCTTCGGAAAAAAGTCATTGGGAAATAACCAAGTGGAGGCTATCAATCTGCCACAGTAATTGTGGTATTCTGATCCGGTAACAATTCCCTTGTAGGGAGGACCAACCGGTCGCCCCTATTGGTTCACTACAGTGAAGATGGTCATTCTGAGCCGCAGCCCTTCACTTCGTTCAGGATGAACTCCTCTTCCTCCACTTGAACTCCTGGAGAATCTTTTTCAGCTTCTCAGAATTTTCGTCCCCACTACTTTTTAGCGCCTGGAAATATTCCACACCTAATATAGCGAATATGCTAAATATAAAACCGAAAATGCCCGAAATAAGCATGATCATCTTTCGCTTGGGTTTGGTTCTCATCTCAGGAGGAGTAGCCCTATCCACCACCTGGACAGTGGACATCTCTCCTCTGGTCTCTATCTTCTTCTTCTCCAACTCCTCCTGTAAGTATTTGAGGATTGCCGATTGCACTCCCACATTCAGGTTAAATCTTGTATATTCCGTCTTGAGCTCAGGCACACTCCCCAGAGGGAGAAAGAGTGTGCTCAGTTTGTATCCACTGTCTTCAGGATTGTTGGCGCGAGAGAGCTGGAGAGAAGAAGACCCCGGAGACACCTCCTTCAGCAGGGAGACCAACTGGCCCTGTCGGATTCTTATCCTCTCCTCGGTAAACTCCACCTCGGGGTGCTTTTCCCCTAAGGATGTCTTAAAACTTTGTAGTTTCAAATTTAACCCCATTATCTCTGTTTCAAGATCTGCTGCAGCCTTTATAGTAGCCTCAGCCTGGGCATCTATAAAAATAACGCCATGTCTCCTCTGAAAGGCCTGTAGCTCATCCTGAGCCATTCGCAGCGCAACCTTAACGCTGTCGCATTGAACCTTGATAAAATCCCGCCTCTCTTCTGTCCAGCCAAGGCTCAATTGTCTGTTGATATTATCCAAAAAACGGATATAGACATTGGCCATCTGGGCGGCTCTGACTGGAGATTTATCCAGGACACTCACAGCAATTAATCCCTCGTCTGTTCTTCCCACTGTGGTGTTCTCTCTTAAGGTGTGGACCGCCTCTTCCCATCGGTCTGTTTTGTAGATCCTCATCAGATCGAATTCCTTAACCATCGAATCCGCCACCGACCGGCTCTTCACTATGCCTATGATTACATCGGCTGGGCTGCCCTTTTCACCCAATCTGAGCACAGGAATGGGAAGTTCAGCTAAGGCACCGGCAAAGCCAAATTCATCTTTTCGCTCCTTGGGGGGCAGAATCACCGCCGTACCCGCGTACCACTGGGGCAGAAGCAGGCTGATTACCGCCGCCACTGAACAGATTACCAGGAGATTAGCTATAATCAGCTTCCATCTTCTGGCTATAAGGTGGATATAATCAAGGATATTAACCTCTGTTTTCTCTGCCATCTTTCTCACCTCCAGAAAAGCGTCAGGCGTCGTGCATCGAGCGTAAGGCAAAAGAAATAAAGGGCATGGTTTCGCCTTACGCCCTACGCTCTACGCCATCGGAATTATAGTCCCGCAATAGTTCGGGCAACGATAATGAAGGTCGCAAATTGTCCTAAGATAGTGGAAGTCTCCCGAGCCAGTTGCCACCAGTCCCTTCTGGGATTCTCGGGGACGAAGATAGCATCTCCTGGCTCCAGGCGTTCAACTTTTTTTGGCTTAAGCCACAAACCTGTTTTCCCTTTGATCACCCTGCTTTCCCCTTTGTTTGCATTCCAGGAATACCCCCCTGCCTGTTCTATATAAAAATCAGGACCTTTACCAGCTTCATAGGGAAGCAGGCCTGGCCGTTTCACCTGTCCACTCACTGCTACTGTCTCCCATCTTCTGGGGATAGTGATGGAATCTCCGTCTTTTAACACTATGTCTTCGCTCAGGTCACCTTCAACAAATAGCTTGTGGAAGTCTACGACCATAATTCCCTGCTTCTCTCTTGATTTAATTTTGAAGTATTCGTATTCTTGCGGAGTCATCTCCTCGAGTCCTCCTTGCACTGCTGCCATACTCTCAAGCCGTTCGAACTCGGGGTCGGGAGTTTCTCTGGTTTCCCATCGGATAAGCTCTGCTTTATCTAAAAGAGCGTCTTCTGTGAACCCACCGGCTTTTTCAATTATCTGGCTCAGGGTGGTCTTGCCTTCTTCGATTACATATAGGCCAGGGTATTTCACCTCTTCATCGATTCTTACCAGCCTTTTGATATGCCACTCCGGGATTCGGCGGATAAAGATCTGATCGTCAGGTACCAACAGGAATTGTCCCGTGGGGTTCCCTTTTGCCTCCAGTATCTGATGAAGATCAATGATTATAGATTCTCTTCTTTTCCCATCCTTCTTGAATCTGACAACCTCCACATTAGTCACTTGAGCGCTACTTTGCAACCCCCCCGCCAGTTCAATCAGGTCTTTTAGTCCTTCTCCAGGTTTAAACTCGTACTCTCCTGGGTCATTTACTGGACCCAGAATAGTAACTGATTCTCTCCGGAAGGGGACATATATTACATCCCCCATTTTCACATAAGGATTGGCCTTCAAGTCTCCGAGTTTCAAGAAACGCCTCAGGTCAACGGTGAGGACTTCTCCGTTCTGGCGGTGGACCCTGATGTTTCTCTTGGAAGCAGCCTCAGTGAACTCCTCTGTTCTTTCGGTAGACCTTCTTGCTCCCTCGATAGGTCTTCTGGTTCCCTCGATAAATCCTCCTGTTTTTTCGATAACATCGAAGACACGGTCCACAGCATAGGCGCTGTAACTGCCAGGTTTTGCTACTTGTCCAGTGACAAAGAGCCGAAATTTCCGTATGTTGCTTAACTCAACTGAGACTTCTACCTTAGGGTAACGCTTTTTTACCCTCTGGATAATCAGCTTCTTGGCCTCGGCAAGGGTCATCCCGGAGACCTCTATGGGACCGACATAGGGAACAAGCAACTTTCCCTCCGGGTTCACTGTCAATGTCTGAGGTGTATCCAACTGTCCCCACAGATAGATGGTGAATTCATCTCCCGGGCCTAAGGTATACTCCCTGGGGTCTATCTTTTTGTCGAAAGCTGTTTTCTCTTCAGTGACCGGAATGCCCAGTGGAACCCTAAGTTTCTCCTCTTCCCTTACCCCAAGAGGGGTGATTCGAGGACCTGCTTCTGCCTCTCTCTCTATTGCCCTCCTCTCCTCCAGCAGTTGCTCTAAGGTTTGGGGAAAAACAGTGGAAGAAAGTACAAGTCCCACAATCACAGAGAGTAAGATTGCTCTAAGTATCTTTTCCATTCTTAATCACCTCCTGATTTTGTTTGCAATTAAGTTAAGCTACACTTCTCAGGATATTTCTACCGGTGCCCCCCCCTGCTGCATCGACTGCTGGGCAGCCTCCAGCACTCGTACCACCCGCAATCCATCTTGCCCGTCGCTGCGAGGAGGTATTCGCTTTGCTATGCAATCCAAGAAATGTTGGCATTCTATCCTCAGCGGCTCGGACATCTTCACCCTGGGAATGAGAACATCCCCCATTCTTAAACTTAAGGCCTCTCCGTAGGTCTCATAGTCAAAGACCTGGTCCACCCCTTTATCGTAGAGCCGGATCATCTCTGCAGCTTGGGTGTCATCGAACACCGCCATCTTCTTGCTCCCCACTATGGTTAGTTTCCTGATTTTGTGAGGATCCAGCCAACTGACATGAATATGGGCCATCGCTCTGCCCTTGAAGTGCAAAGTCAAAAAGACAACATCTTCTATTCTCTGCTGTAGGTAGTATTGCCCCACAGCAGTCACTCTGTTAGGTTCTTCTTTCAAAAGATAAAGGACAACTGAGATGTCATGGGGGGCAAAACTCCACAGGGCGTTTTCATCCTTACGGATTTTACCTAAATTAACTCGAGTAGAATAAATATAATAAACTTCTCCTAATTGACCTTCATCAATACATTGCTTCAGCTGCTCTAAAGCTGGGTGGTATTCCATTAAATGCCCCACCATTAGGATTCTTCTCTTTCTCTCTGCTGTATCTATAAGATCTTCAGCATCTTTTATGCTAAGAGTAAGGGGTTTTTCCACAAGTACATCTTTCCCAGCTTGTAAGGCCTGATTGGCTAATTCATAGTGTGTAGGAGCAGGAGTGGCAATGACTACTGCTTGGATCTCCGGATTCTCAATCACCTCTGAGGGATCTGGAGAAACCTTGATCTGAGGATAAGTGTGTCCCATTCTCTCCAAGATGCCTGAATCGAGGTCTGAGCAAGCTATCACCTGGCAATCGGTGAGGGTAGCAAAATTTCGCAACAAATTCTTGCCCCAAGCCCCTACGCCAATCTGGCCGATCTTTATCATCCTCTCTTCCTTTCCGTTAGTGGCTATTGTCAGTATTTCTTACCAGGAACTTCGGCAGTGCCGGTCAATGTTTTGCCATACTGTTTCTCATAGTATAGGCGGAACTCCCCGCTCTTTATCTTGCGCCACCAATCCTGGTTATCCTGGTACCATTGGACAGTTTCTGCCAAAGCTGTTTCAAATTTGCGCTGCGGCCGCCAGCCCAGTGACCTGATTTTAAAGCAATCCAAAGAATACCGCCGGTCGTGTCCAGGTCGATCTTTCACAAACTGAATGAGCGAACGAGGTCTATTTAAGGTCTTCAGAATCAGCTCTGTAACCTCCAGATTGGTGCGTTCCTGGTCTGCACCAATGTTGTAAATCTCACCTGCCTGCCCCTGATGCAGCACCAGATCTATGGCCTCGCAGTTGTCGAACACATAGAGCCAATCCCTGACATTCAATCCATCCCCGTAGAGGGGCAGCGGCTGGCTATTGATAGCGTTGGTAATGAATAGGGGGATAAGTTTCTCCGGATACTGAAAAGGTCCAAAATTATTTGAGCTGCGGGTCACCACCACCGGCAGTCTCCAGGTGACAAAATAGGAGAGGACCAGAAGGTCCGCCCCTGCCTTGCTGGCCGAATAGGGACTGCTGGGACCAAGGCGATCAGCTTCGGAGAAAGACCCTTGGGGGCAACTCCCGTAGACTTCGTCGGTGCCCACCTGCACATATCGCCTGAGGTCGAATTTGCGCACTGCCTCCAAAAGCACATAGGTGCCATAAACATCGGTTTGGATGAAGCTGCCTGGATTCAGAATAGATCTGTCCACATGTGTCTCGGCCGCAAAATTGATCACAGCCTCGATCCGGTGTTTCTGAATAACCTTATCCACCAAACCGGCGTCGCAGATATCCCCCCGGACAAAGGTGTAGCGAGGGTTATCAGCCACGTCCTGGAGGTTCTCCAGACGACCTGCATAGGTCAACTTGTCATAGACAACCACCTGATAATCAGGATATTTTTTCAGGATATGGCGGACAAAGTTGGAGCCGATAAAACCCGCCCCGCCGGTGATGAGAAGTTTACTCAAGATACGACTCTCCTATTACTTTCGAGATTCTGGTTGATTTCGCAATTCAACGCCAAGGCCACAGAAAAACAAGGTATACTCTCCCTTGATTATTTCACTTCGCATTTCGCACTTTCCACTTCTTTCCTATCCCATCTTGATTGCCCAATCGTAGGGGATCTGGTCGGTGTCAAAGGGAAGCCGGTACTCATCAGGGTATTTGTAGTTGTAGGGCTCAGTGGGACAGTTAACCACAATGGCCTCCTGTTGGCTGA
>DAOWIT010000046.1 GCA_030640765.1 Candidatus Latescibacterota bacterium
AAATGGAGCATATTCAGACCATCCCAAGTAGCCATCCCCGACCTTCACTTTGACGTTATTGTAACCTAATTGCTTCAATCTCTGCTGGGCACTTTCCCCCAACCTTTCGTTTATCTCAATGGTGTAAACCTCTTTGACTATCTCCGCAAGCACTGCCGCCTGATAACCTGAACCAGTCCCGATCTCTAACACCCTCTCCCCTCCTTTGAGTCCCAGGGCCTCGGTCATCAAGGCAACGATATAGGGTTGGGAAATAGTCTGTTCCTCACCGATGGGCAATGGCCGATCAGAGTAAGCTAAGTAGCGATAAACCTTAGGGACAAACTGGTGCCGGGGCACCCTTATCATTGCCTCAAGCACTCTTTTGTCTGTTATTCCCCTGGCGGCAATCTGGGTCTTCACCATTCGGGTGCGACTTTGAAGGAAGCGATCGTCCGGTTGTTCTTTCTCCGGCCGACAGGAGAAACAAGAGCAAAATATAAGCACTAATAGTAGAATAACTTTCAACTTACTTCCTCTATTTTCAGACAGTCAAGTCTTGGTCTATGGATACAACCCTCTTACTTTTATCGCCTCGGCAACCTTTTCTACTGCCAGCATATAGGCGGCCGTGCGCATGCTCACCTTATGCTCTGAAGACAGGTTGAACACAGTCTCGAAGGCATGGGTCATAATATCTCGGAGTTTGAGGTTTACTTCCCGTTCACTCCAGAAGTAGAACTGGATACCTTGAACCCATTCAAAATAGGAGACGATAGCACCTCCGGCATTAGCCAGGATGTCCGGGACAACAAAGATGCCCCTATCCTCCAGAATTCCACTCGCCTCAGGGGTTGTGGGCCCATTGGCCGCCTCCACAATCACCTTTGTTTTTACCTTATCTGCATTCTGCTCGGTGATCTGATTTTCCAAAGCGGCTGGGACCAGAACGTCGCAGTCAAGAGCTAACAGCTCCTGATTGGTGATTCTCTCAGCATCCGTAAAGCCGATAACCGAACCACTTTCCCGCATAGCCTCGGAGACCTTGTCCGGCTCCAACCCCTTTTTATTATAGATACCTCCTTCTGCATCACCCACAGCAATGATCTTGCAGCCCTGTTGGTTAAGAAGATGGGCAAGATTCCCGCCCACATTACCATAACCTTGGATAACATATCCCTGGGTTAAAGGATCAAAACCAAGCTTTTTAGCGATGTTAAAGATACAATACATAACACCTCTGGCCGTTGCGGTGTTTCTACCTAAGGACCCCCCTATACTGGTAGGTTTACCCGTCACCACTCCAGGGACAGAATAACCTCTGTCCATACTAAAGGTGTCCATAATCCAGGCCATAATTTGAGGATTGGTATTAACATCGGGAGCAGGTATATCCTTTTCTGGACCAATAAAAGAGATGATCTCACTAACGTATCTTCTGGTTAGTCTTTCCACCTCTCCACTGGAAAGCTCTGGGGGATCACAGATTATCCCCCCCTTAGCTCCCCCATAGGGTATTCCCACTACAGCACACTTCCAGGTCATCAACATAGCCAGGGCTTTCATTTCATCTAAGGTCACATCTGGATGGTATCTTATCCCACCTTTAGCCGGGCCTCTGGTCACATTGTGTTGAACTCTAAAACCAGTAAAAACTTGAGTATCTCCATTGTCCATCCTTACAGGAATCGAGACGATCAGTTGTCTTTTGGGATGTTGCAGTATCTTATGGATCCCCGGATCCAGGCCAATACGTCCGGCCACACTATCCAACTGTTCAAGTGCCATACGCCAGGGATTGAGACTGTTGCGCTTCATCTTAAACTCCTTTGCGTTCAGGAAACATAATAAAGAAATGAAAGATACTTCGATGCTTGTTTAATATAATGCGCTCCTGCCCGTCTCTCGGGTTCTGATCCTGAGAGCATCTTCCACAGGGATCACGAATATTTTACCAGAGCCGATGGTCCCGGTGTGGGCTAACTTCTGGATGTCGGAGATGACCTTCTCCACCAATTCTTCGTCTACTACGATCTCCAGTTTTGTCTTTGGTCGGAATTTGACCTTTCTGTTTCTCCTCTCTCCCTCGATAAACCCATGCTGTCTTCCGAAGCCCTTTACCTCGGTAACGCTCATCCCTTCAACACCAGCTTCCACTAAGGCATCCTTGATTTCTTCTAACTTAAAGGGTTGAATAAAGCACTCTATCTTTTTTAACATTTTTCTCCTCCTGGTGTTTATCTTAAATTAGTCAGGACGCAGACCCGCCTGCTAGCTTGCGCAGCTAAGCGGGCAGGTTTTCGCCGATAACCGCAGAAAATAATATTTATGATCTTGACAATCTGCGTTTACCCCGTTAGATAAGATGCTAGAGCTTGTTAAATTTAATGAAAGGCTTAATCTAATTATCTAACGGGGTTTATCTGCGTCCAATAAATGGAAATTCTTGGTATTGAATTACATTGCAGGCAGTTGGGGGATTTTCAACAGCTCTTTTAAGACTAAGGTGGTGGCACCCAGGGCACCTTGCAAGTCGCCGAAGGACGAGAGCCTGATCTGAACAGCGTTTCTGGGGATCTGAAGGGCACACTGCTGCACTGTTTTCTCCACTGGTTCCAGCAGCAGACGACCTGCCTTGGATACACCCCCACCGATGATAATCATCTCCGGATTGATGAGATTGATCAGCGTAGTCAGACCATATCCAAGATATTGACCTGCTTTTTCAAAGATTTCTGTGGCAAGTTTATCACCCCGGTGGGCTGCTTCTGCTACATCTTTTGCCGTCACCTCATCTGGATTTTTACCTTCAGGGCAAATGGACGAGGGGATTCCTTTACTCAGGCTGTCTCGAGCTGTTCTGGCGATGGCTGGCCCAGATATTAACGTTTCTAAACACCCTCTGTGTCCACATCTGCAGAGGGGGGTATCCTCTTTTATGAAGATATGACCTATTTCCCCCGCTGTTTCGCTCACCCCCCGGTGGATTTTCCCACCGCTGATCACACTACAACCTACTCCGGCTCCGATATTCACCAGAATGAAGTCCTCTGCATTCCGAGCCGCACCATACCATTTCTCGCATAAGGCCATAGCCTTGACTGAACCTTCAATAAATACAGGCAGATCGAACTTCTCCTCTGCCCAAACCTTCAGGGAGACATCGACCCAGCCATTGATGTTGGCAGCTAAGCGCAGGACACCCTTGCGCGTATCCAACAATCCCACTGTGACAATTCCCAAACCTATTATGTTGCTTATCTCTTTGCTAAGGGCAGTGACTATGTTCTCCACCTGGGATAGAATGGCCTGTTTGCCCTTGCTGCTGGTGGGTTGGACGATCTTTTGGATTATCCCGGCCTTCAGATCACTGGTAAGTCCCACTATCTCAGCGGCACCGATATCTATGCCGATAACATAGCCGGCTTTTCTGTTTATGGAAAGAAGCTCCTGCCTGCGTCCTCCGGTGGATTGTGCGTACCCACAGATTCTTATCAGTCCTTCAGAGAGAAGTTCGCTGGTAAGCCGACTGATGGTGGTGGGCCGGATGTCGGTCTTTTCATAAAGCTGGGTTCTGGAGATACCATTCTTGGACCAGTAGATGAGATTTAATACCACAGCCTTATTGTGGAAACTCACCAGTTGTCGCTTGTTGGTAATTCTTGTGAAGGAATTTCTCATCATTTTTAGTTGACAAATCCGAACAGAGAGATTATATTCTACCTACTTTGAGTCCGTAGCTCAGTTGGTAGAGCACCGGCCTTTTAAGCCGGTGGTCGAGGGTTCGAGACCCTCCGGGCTCACTAAACTAAGCCTGCTTCAGAAAATTGAGGTGGGCCTTTTAGAATCACCTGATAAAATATACTTCTTATCTCGAATCAGTCAAGCCTTTTGTTGCTTCTTCTCTAATTAGTGTCTGTCCGACTTTGTCATTCCCGCACGCTTACCCGCTAAAAACATGCGGGTACGAGTTTGGCGGGAATCCATGACTGAACGGAAGTAGATTCCGGCTTAAAGATTGCCGGAATGACAAACAATATGGGTGTTTCCGGATAGACACTATTTAGCGTGATCGGCTGAAAAGTCACAAAGGCATCTCGCCTTTTCTGCGGGATGCCTTTGTAATAACTATCAATTGGATTACAAGATTTGGACGGCAGCTGGAAGAAAGCCGATTCTGCTCACCAAGCTGGCCAGCTTGCTGCAAACACCCGACCTACAGTCACATTGACCGAGACTAGAGAAATTCACCTCTATTGTGTCTTATTACCGACAAAGCAAAGATGAGCAATGCGCCACGACTGCTCTTTCTCCCCTTTTACCCACTCACCCCCTCTGGTGTCCCCGCTCCACCTCAGCAGATTCTTGGCAATTGTTCACTAACTGACATATCTATGATGCGAGTGCCTCCGATCTTTGTCTTCATTACCACCTTCCCTTTCGGGACTTCTACTACTTCACCGATAATTTGGCTCTCTTTCCCCAGCGGATGTTGACGCATTAGCTCCAGCACAAGTTCAGCATCTTCTCCTGATGCGACGACCACCACCTTGCCTTCATTAGCAATATACAGAGGGTCAAACCCCAAAATTTCGCACAGGGCCTTCACTTGCTCTTTTAGGGGAATATCCTTCTCAGAGATTTCCACGCCGAAATCCATTCCACTGACTATTTCATTCAAAACAGTGGCTACGCCCCCTCGAGTCGGGTCACGCATAAATTTAATATTCTTTGAGCCTTGAATAACACTCACAATCAAGTCCGACAGAGGGGCACAATCACTTACTATCTCGGTCTGAAAATCGAATTGTCCTCTTGCAGCCAACACAGCCAGTCCGTGGTCACCAATGGTGCCGTTGATAATAATCTTGTCCCCAGGTAGTATTGCTTCTTTGCTGAAATTCACTCCCCCATCCCGTATTCCAATACCAGAGGTGTTAATAAAGAGTTTATCTGCACTGTTGCGTTCTACCACTTTGACATCACCAGTGACAATCTTCACCCTTTCAGCGGCAGCAATCTGAGCCATCGATCCGGTGATCTTCTCCAGAACCTCCCAGTCTAAACCCTCTTCAATAATAAAACCACAGGATATGTACAACGGCTTAGCACCTACGACCGCAAGATCATTGATTGTCCCACAGATTGCCAGTTTACCCATATCTCCCCCCGGGAAAAAGAGCGGCTTGACCACATAGGAATCTGTGGTGAAACAGAGCCGAGAATCCCCTTTGGGGGATGGAGGAAGTTTAATAACGGCGGAATCAGAAAGCTCGTCCAAAATTTCATTACTGAAGTTCTTTTGGAAAACTTCCTTAATAAGGCTGTGCATCAGTTTGCCGCCGCTACCGTGGGCTAATAAGATTTTCTCTCTATTTTCCATAATCTCCATACTTAAAATAGGCGGCACAGGTCCCTTCCGAAGAGACCATGCAAGGACCAATAGGGTTTTCTGGGTTACATACCTTTCTAAACAGTGGACAGTCCAATGGCGTGCTGACCCCTCTGAGTATTGCTCCGCAGATACATTCTTTATTCTCTCTGGTCTCCTCCACTTGCACCGGGACATTGGCTTCAGCGTCAAAGGCCGAAAAGCACTCTTTGATTTTCAACCCACTTTCGGGAATACTCCCCAGGCCGCGCCAGGCTGATTCTTCAACCTCAAAGACCTCTTTCATCAAATTTAAGGCCCTGGGGTTACCTTCTTCTTTTACTGACCGTCTGTACTGTATCTGCACTTTGGGAGTCTCTGAATTAACTATTTGTTGAGTAAGCATAAAGATCGCCTGCACTATGTCCAAAGGTTCAAATCCTGTAACTACACAAGGAATATTATATTGCTCAGAAATAGACTCATAGGGTTTGCTGCCGATAATAGTGCTTACATGGCCCGGACAGATAAAGCCATCAATATGTAGATCTTCGTAACTAACCAGCGCTTGCATAGCTGGTGGGATCAGTTTATGCCCGGAAAAGGCAAAGAAGTTCTGAATATTCTTCTCCTGAGCAATTTTGATGGTAGCCGCCACTGTGGGAGCGGTGGTCTCAAACCCTATTGCTAAGAAGATAATCTTCTTTCCAGTATTCTCCTGGGCTATCTTCAACGCCTCCAGAGGGGAGTAGACTATAACCACATCGCCACCGTAACCCTTCTCTTTCTCTAAACTGGAACTGGAGCCGGGTACCCTCAGCATATCGCCAAAAGTGGTTATGATTACATCGTCTTTCCTGGCATAAGCAATAGCTTCGTCTAAATAATGATTGGGAGTGACGCACACAGGACAGCCCGGCCCAGAAAGAAGACGGATGTTTGAGGGAAGCAACCTCCGCAGTCCTGACCGGAAGATGGCCATAGTATGCGTGCCACAGACCTCCATCAGAACTATTCGCTTCGGGTGACTCTGGGAAGTCGAATGGATTTTACCTAACAATTTTTGAACAATTTCAGTGTCTGAATAGTCGTCCACATATTTCATGCCGTGAAACTCTCCTGGGAAACTTAGACCCACGAATAAAT
>DAOWIT010000100.1 GCA_030640765.1 Candidatus Latescibacterota bacterium
AATCCGATGGCAGTGGCTTAGCCCCGCCCCGTGGGTAGCTTCACACCCTATGGGGTCAGTCATTGAACAGCTCTTGCCTACTCTGGCAAGGCAAAGTTGCCTTCTCTAACGGTTAGCATCTCAAAGGCCTCTTTGGTAAGGCCATTGTGATCCTCTGGAGAGAAGTTGAAAACGCCGCCCGTTCCGACAAAACCCTTTATGTTCTCCAACTCGTCTCTGATCTTTATCCTGTTCGGACCAGCTTTCTCCAACGCCTCAATCACCAGTTTCAGCGCATCATAGGCATGTCCGCCGAATGTGCTGACTGGCTCCTTATATTTTTCTTCATAGGCCTTTTTGTATTCGGTCAGAAGCCTCTTCTGGGGGTGATCCTCAGCAAGTGCATCTGCTACCAGGAGCCTCCCCGCTGGGAAGATGATGCCCTCGCCTGCCTCGCCTGCCGCTTTAGCATACTTGATGTTCCCGAATCCATGGCTTTGATAAAGCGGGATTGTCATCCCTAATTGTCTCATATTCTTAGGAACAATGGACTGAGCGGGCACGATGGACCAGTTGACGATGGCTTGGGCATTTGCCCTCTTGATCTTCACCAATTGGGGGGTCATATCGGTATCCCCCGGTCCGTATGTTTCATCCGCCACGATGGTGATCTCCATCTTCTCGGCGTACTTCTTCAACTGCTTCCGTCCCTGATCTCCGAACCCTGTCGTGCCGGTGATGAGGGCGATCTTCGCTATCCCTTTACCCTGCATATGCTCGTAGATTCGGATGACTGCATCGCTGTCCTTCTGAGGGGTCTTGAACACCCAGTGTCGCTCGGCAACAGGTGAGACGATCGCTTCAGCAGCCGCACAGGAAACAAGAGGCACCTCGGCCTTTTCGACAATAGGGACGATCGCCATCGTGGTGCCGCTTCTGGACGGCCCGATAATAACCAGTACCTTGTCCTTCTCGATCAGCTTGTTGACCGCGTTGACCGTCTTGGTCTCATCCCCCACCGTGTCCTCGATGATCAGATCCAGTGGATAACCATTGATGCCACCGGCCGCATTGATCTCTTCTTTGATCATCTCAACCGTTTTTTTCTCCGGCTCCCCGAGCCACGAAGCGGGACCTGTTATGGCAAAAATAGCCCCTACCTTATAAGCTTTTTTCTCCTTAGCACAACCAGAGATTAGCATAAGGAGAAACATTGATAAGCAGAACAATCCGATCCACTTGCTGTTTAATTTAAACATTTTCCCTCCTTTTCGTTTTCCGGAGGAGGACTGCCGAGGGAAATGGCAGCCCTCCTCCAGGGGTTTGTCGTAGGGACAGAACATTGTTCTGTCTCTACAATTATAACATCTAGAACAGATAGGTTAAGCAGACATTGGTGGCTAGCTGTGTCGCGGTTCCACTGAGCACATAGGGGCCGTTGTGTAGAAGGCCTTGGCTCAGGAGCAGATCCACCAGCACCTTTTTGTAGGTTGCCCGGACGCCGAAGTTATAGGCGAAGGCTGCCGTTTTCCCGTTCGCTGCGGTGTTGTCGCCACTGACCATGGTTAGTGTAGCGCTGGCACCACCGCGTCCGATCAGCCAGGAGTTCAACGGCTTCTCGTAACCACCAAGGTAAGTTGCTGTTATGGTAGTTACACTAACATCGCCTGCCGGAGGAGAGGTGGTGTTCATGTTGACATCGAGGACCACCCCGGTGACCAGCATGGACTTATCCGCACCCCTCTTGTTGACGCCGCAACCTATGTTCACGCCTATGTCGGAGGCCTCAGTAGCACCGTCCACTACCGGATCGGTGCTGTAGCGCACGCCTAGGACTGGGATCAGTTTTTTCCCATCGCCTTTGTCCATTATCAGACGGGCATCCACGTTCACACCAATACCACCGGTGCTCGCGATTGCTGCGGGTGCATCATCCGAGAAGCTGGCCATATGGACGCGTGCTCCCAGATCGACATCACCCAGAGCTATGGGCTTGGTTACTCCGACCGCGGCATCCACCGACATGGCACTGGCGGCTTCTTCCAGGGCGTTCTCACTGCCGGCAATCCCGAGAACTACACGGCCACCAACCGTCATATCGCCCATCTTCTTGGCCAAGAAGAGGTCTGGGAACGGCCTCAGGCTTCCGGCCAAACCAGGAAGATTTCCGCCTGCAGTAGGCAACGCTGCCCGAAGGGCTGTAAAGCCAACGGCGCCAGGCAAATTGTAATGAATAGCCCAGGCACAATCATCCTTCTTGACCAGCAGGCCGCTCATCATATTATCGGGAACTTGCCCTGCAGGAATATTGGGGATGATCCACAGCGCGTCGGCGAACTGGAGCATACGTCCGGGGTAGATCGCATAGTTGGACGTATCAAGCATGAAGCGATGCTCTCCGCCCAACGCATTCCAGCGGGCCGAGGCGGCAAAGACGGTTGAACTTGCCACCAACAGTAGACCCATCAGTATTATCAAGGACAATTTCTTCATCTTAAGGCTCCTTTAGTTTAAAGGTTAAGCTTGTCAAGTGCCCAGCTCCCAATAAGAAACGGTCTTTAGCTCCTTAGATTCTCACCTCCTTTCTGCCGCAAGATTTTTTATAAAGGGAATGGGATGGTAATGGCATCGTCCTACAGCGAGTAGACCTGTTCTTCGCTCAGCAGGTGGATGCCGTTTTTCTGAAATAGGGCGATGGCACCCTGGGGGTTCTCGGCCCGGAAGATCACCACTGCATTCTGGCCCGATTTCTCCACAAAGGCGTACATATACTCCACATTGATGCCGCCAGAGTCGCAGATGCCCAGTATCTGGGCCAGCCCCCCCGGCTTGTCCTCCACCTCCACGGCCAATACATCGGTCTGACTGATGGTAAGCCCAGAACTTTTCAGAACCTGTTGCGCCTTATCAGGTTTGTCCACAATCAGCCTCAGGATACCGAAGTCAGAGGTGTCAGCCAAAGAGAGCGCCCGGATGTTGATGCCCGCTTCTTTCAAAACCTCGCTCACCTCGTGTAGTCGGCCAGAGCGGTTTTCCAAGAATACCGAAATCTGTTTGACTAACATTTTCCAAGACCTCCCCGTGTGTAAGTGTAGCCCTTTGGGTATAAAATCTCACAGGCCCAACAACCTGGCACTATTGGCCCAGAGGATTTTCTCCTTGGCCTGGTCAGAAATGTCCAATTCCAATATCTGCTTCACCTCAACCTGTTGGTCGGTCCAGGGGGAGTCAGTGCCAAACAGGATTCTGTCGAAGCTGTGCTTAGCCATAATTCTCAGCATTCTATCGGTTGCTAAGTGCCCAAATGTATAAGAGGTGTCAAGATATAACTCTTTGCCTAACAGATACTGCTCAACCTGATCCCACATTCGGAATCCGCCCAGGTGAGCAGCGATAATCCTCAAGGAAGGAAAATTATCCACCACCCGGGAGATTCTCTGGGGGGTGCCGTGAAACGGGGCGGAGAAGGCAATATCCTCCCCGGCATGAAACAGAAGCGTCAGACCAGCCGCAGCAAGTTTCTCGTATATCGGAAACATCAACCGATCGTCAGGATAGAAGTCCTGAAACTCAGGGTGAAGTTTGACCCCGGACATTCCCAGCTCCCTGATCCGGTCGATCTCCTCCTCCCAGTCCTTCTGTCCTGGGTAAATGGTGCCAAAAGAGAGCACTCCGTTGCCAACCACCCCTTTAGCCCAATCGTTGATAGTCCTCACCTGGGAGGGCTTGGTAGAGACAGGCTGAAGCACCGAGATGCTGATGCCCGCCCTTTTCATTGAGGTCTTGAGGTCGGAGACAGTGCCATCCAGGATCGCCCGGGAGTGGTTCATCTCCAACAACGCGCTAATTGCCTTTGAAGCTAGTTCATTCGCAAAAGCATGGGCGTGGATGTCAATGATCTTGGTCATCAGTCATTGGTCACTGGTCATTAGTTAAAACTGCCCAGAAGGTTGAATCTTTCGTTTTGGTTCACATAATCCTCTTATCAATTACCCGCTTGGCCTTTCCCATGCTGCGTTCGATACTCTTAGGTTCTACCAGTTTGACTTTAGTGCGCAGTGCCAGAACGCTCTCGATTTCACTTTGAATCTTTTTCTCCAACGTCTCCAGTTTCTTAATCTCATCGGAGAAGAACTTTTCGTCCACCTCCACCCAGATTTCTAATTCATCCAGTCCCTTGCTTCTGGTCACCACTAACTGGTAATGAGGCTTGGCCTCTTCGATCTCCAGCAGTACACTTTCTACTTGAGAGGGGAATACATTGACGCCCCGGATGACCAACATATCGTCAGTCCTTCCCTTTAGTTTGTTTATCCGGGGAGCAGTTCGGCCACAGTGTGGGCAGGGTTGATAGGTGATACGGGTTATATCGCCGGTACGGTAGCGGATAAGGGGCATTGCTTTCTTGGTTAAGGTGGTAAGCACCAGTTCGCCGTCCTGGTCCTCACCCAATACCTCTCCAGTATTAGGATCGATGATCTCCGGCAGGAAGTGGTCTGCCCACAGGTGAAGTCCCTCTTTGCCCGGACATTCGACAGCTACTCCGGGTCCGATGATCTCCGAGAGTCCATAGATGTCACAGGCAATGATGCCCCAGGTTTTTTCCAGCTCTCGTCTCATCCCCTCGCTCCAGGGCTCGGCGCCAAAAACCCCGATCTTTATGCTGGTTAAAGCGGGGTCAACCCCCATCTCTGAAATAACCTCAGCCATATGAAGGGCATAGGAAGGGGTGCAGGTAAGTATAGTGGCCCCAAAATCTTGCATCAGCTTTATCTGCCTTTTTGTCCCTCCGGAGGAGATGGGTACGACGGCCGCACCAAGCTCCAGCGCTCCGTAGTGGATTCCCAAGCCTCCGGTAAACAGCCCGTAGCCGTAAGCATTATGGACGATATCCGCCGATGTTCCCCCGGTGCACGCGAGGGTCCTAGCCATCACTTCGGCCCATAGGGCCACATCCTCCCGGTTGTAGGCAACTACGGTAACAGTACCAGTGGTACCAGAGGAGGCGTGAATTTCCGCAATGTCCGCTAAATCAGTAGTGAGCAGCCCGAAGGGATAATTTTTCCGCAGATCGTCCTTGACGGTGAAGGGCAGCTGGGGGAGGCTTTCTAAAGAGGTTATCTGGGAGGGCACAATCCCCGTTTCTAAAAATCTATTCTGGTAGAAGGGAACCTTGTTGCACACTGTTTCTACCACTCCTCTTAAGCGCTTGCTCTGCAAGGCTTCCAGGTCTTTCCTCTCCATACATTCGTATTTCTCGTTCCAAATCATATATTTTCCTCCTGAATTGGGCAAATTTACGAGGGAGACCTCGGGGCATAGAGCTCTAAGATTTTTAGTGTTAGGTAAGGGAGAGAATGGATGAAAGGAGAAAGAGGCGTTGCAAAACTGCACGAGGCTGGACTTGTGGAACCAGCCTCGTGCAGCTTGAGGAGAAACAAATTATCCAGCAATCCCCAATAGTTCTTTTGCCTTGTCTGCGGCTGAGGCGGCATCAGGGGCATAGCCATCGGCACCTATCTCATCGGCATATTGTTGAGTTACCGGTGCCCCCCCGATCATAGTCTTCACTTTCTCTCTTACTCCGGCACTTTTCAGACTCTCAATGACCGTTTTCATCCCTGGCATCGTGGTGGTCAGAAGCGCAGATATAGCTACAACGTCCACCTTTTGATTCTGTACAACCTCAACAAACTTCTCCGGCCCCACATCGATGCCTAAGTCGATGACTTCAAATCCTGCTCCCTCCAGCATCATTGCTACTAAGTTCTTGCCAATGTCGTGCAAGTCTCCTTTCGCTGTCCCGATGGCAATAGAGCCTATCTCTTGGACTCCTGCGTCGCTCAAAAGAGGCCTGAGCACATCCATAGCGCTGTGCATAGCCCGGGCAGCGATCAAGACCTCAGGTACATAGAACTCGTTGTTCTTAAATTTCTGTCCTACTACATTCATCCCGGCAATAAGCCCCTGGTTTAGAATTTGTCCTGGATGGAGACCTTCGTCAACAGCTTCTTGTGTTAACCGTTTAACCTCTGGGGCGTTTCCCTTGATCAAATTCTCCGCCACCGCTTGCAGATCCGCCATTCTTTTCCTCCTTTTTAGTTATGCCAGTCGGCAAATTGAATTACTACCTTTTGTTTGCGTTGAGATGACTCTGGTGCGCCCACAGGGAATCGAACCCGGAACCTACGGATTAAGAGTCCGTTGCTCTACCAATTGAGCTATGGGCGCAGAGTAATTAACCCCTAAAATAGTAGATGGGGATTAGATTGTCAACAGAAAATTAACCCAATATGAAAAAAAACGGCAGTGACCCCCTATTGGCTTGAACAGATGGCTCAGCTTTCGCTGAAAAGTGGTGGGTGCATAAAATCTTTTTTCGGTGTTTTTCAGTGTTCAAATTTTCGGATCTTAGGGTAAATTGTCTTTTCTACAGATTTCTGGAACGAAAGATGGTGATTATAAGCCAGATGCCGAATATTCCGGCGATAACAAAGCCCATTATGCCTACTGCGGGATAGTCGAAGAGTCTAGGACCGCGGTTAAGTTGCATAACCAGCGAAGATCCTACAATCAGGGCAGCGATCACCAAACTGAGGGAGAGCCGATTGCCAGTGCGGTTTATCTGGGCGATCAGTCTCTCCAGTCCTCGATGTTGAAGCTGGACCGAAAGCTCTCCTCTTCGCAGCCGGGTGACGATCAGTTCCAGTTCCCCGGGAAGAATACGCAACAGCCGATAGATATCTCGCAGAAGTTTGAACGACTGCCGCGATAATTCCCCAAGACTCATTCTCCGACGGATCAGACGCTTCACATAGGGTCTGGCCTCAGAGATAAAATCGTATTCGGGATCTAAGGTTCTTCCCAGTTCTTCGTAAGTGCCCAGTGCTTTTCCCAGGAGCAACAGATTAGAGGGTATCCTCACCCGGTAGGTTCTGGCCAGCTCTGACCCCCTCTCTATCGCCTGCCGCAAGTCTATCTGGTCCAGCCGAAGACCGTAGTAGCTGTCGATGAGTTCAGCTATATCTAACCGCAGGCTTATAAGGTTTGCCTTCTCGTCGGTAATGCCCAACTGGGTCAGCACCCGAACCATTTCCTCTACATCTTTTTGGGTTACAGCAATTAAGGCATCGGTGAAAATGGACATTAACTGGCTGTCCAGCCTGCCCATCATTCCGTAGTCCACTGGGGCGATAATGTTACCTGGCAGGATAAACAAGTTGCCGGGATGGGGGTCGGCGTGAAAGAACCCGTCTTCAAATATCTGTTTAAACAGCAGCCTACCACCATTTAGAGCCACCACCCTGGGATCCAACCCCTCCTGCCTGAGAACCTCCGGCTGATAGGGCTTGATCCCTTTTATTCTTTCCATGGTCAAAATTCTGGATGTAGTAAGGTCCCGGAAGACCTTGGGCACATAGACGGTTTCTACCTCTCGGAAGTTTCGGGCGAACAGCTCTATATTCTTAGCTTCATTTAGGAAATCTGTCTCCCTTTTAGTGGTCTTGGCCAAGTCCTGGATTATGCCTACTGGGTCGTATTGTTCTATTTCGGGCACATATTTTTCCAACAGTTGGGCGAACTCCATCAGGATTTCCATATCTGTGGCGATCATCTGCCGGGCAGTAGGGCGTTGGACCTTGACAATTACTTCCTGGCCATCTTCAGTTACCGCCGGATGAGCTTGGGCAATAGAGGCGGCTGCTATGGGCTCTTCCTGGAAGCTCTGGAAACAGTCGTCCAGCTCTCTGCCCAGTTCCTCTTCCACAAAAGGCTTGATCTCCGCAAAAGGCACAGGAGGCACTTTATCCTGCAGTTTTGTTAATTCTTGGGCAAGGTCGAGGGGAATAAGGAAAGAACGCATGCTGAGGACTTGCCCCAATTTGATAAAAGTTGGCCCCAGTTCCTCCAAGGCCGTACGAATCCTAACCGCATAAGAACCCTCTATCGGCTTACCTCGCAGAAGTTTTCTGCTTAACGGGAAACGGGCCCAGAAATTCGTCCGAGCCAGAATCTCTCTGAACCCATATTTGACGAGCACTGAGATGACTTGCTGATATCTCCTCAGATGTCGGTAACTGCGGTTTAAAGTCAGTAAAGACATCTCTAACCCCCTTGTCATACTGTCCGCATCGGCTGGTGGACTCTACAGCAGAATAGGTGCCCGAGTGGATATTGAATAGGCACCTTAAATATTTGAATTTTCGCCGCAGAAGTCAAGATAATTTTACCCACACAGGGATGAACACTTGACAATCTTGCTCTATTCTGCTATAATTATATAGCAAGATGATGGGAAGGAGGAGATATGGAGCAAAGAGATCGACTGATGAAAGCGGCGGTGTTTGAAGGACCGGAGAGGATGTCCGTCAAACAAGTGCCCAGGCCAGAGTGCAGAATGGGGGAAGTGTTAGTGAAGGTTAAAGCCTGTGCTGTCTGTGGGACAGATATAAGGATCTACTACCACGGACAGAAGAATGTTATCCCCCCGCACATTATCGGGCATGAGATCGCGGGTATTGTTGCAGAGGTAGGAGAGGGGGTGAGCGACTACGAAGCGGATGAGCCAGTAACCTTAGTAACCTCCGTAGGCTGTGGTAAATGCAAATACTGTCAGATGGGTTATGTCAATCTGTGTCCGAGCGGGAAGGCCCTTGGTTACTTCTACTCAGGAGGGTTTGCTCAATATATTGCCGTGCCTCGGGAGGCTGTCCGGCAGGAAAGTGTTCTAAAGCTTCCTCAGGGGATTTCATTTGAGGAAGCATCGATAGTGGAACCGCTCTCCTGCTGCATAAATGGTCAGGATTATTTGAAGATAGAACCTGGAGACACGGTGGCTATCTTCGGTGCTGGGCCTATCGGACGGATGCATGCGGAGCTGGCCAGAGCAGGTGGGGCCTCGCGGATAATTCTCATAGATCTCTCCCCTCAAAGGCTACAGTTAGCCAGAGATTGTTCCTCAATAGATTGTATAGTTGATGTCGAAAGAGAAGACCCAGTAGAGAAAATACTGGAGTTGACCCAGGGAGAGGGCGCAGATGTGGCAATTGTGGCCTGCTCTTCCGGTAAGGCGCAACAGCAGGCCCTGCAAATTGCCGCCAAGAAAGGCAGAGTGAGCTTCTTCGCTGGCCTCTCCAAACAGAATTCAACAATTGAGCTTGATAGCAACATTATTCACTACAAGGAGATATCCGTCTTCGGTGCCTTTGCCTCTTATCGGGAGCAATATCTCCGAGCTCTGGAACTGATTTCCTCTGGAAAAGTAAAGGCGATGGGCCTTATTACGCACCGGTTTCCCCTTGATAGGATTGTGGAGGCCATCGAGACGGCAAAAAGTGGGATTGGCCTAAAAGTGGTGATAACAGATGAGACTTAAAGGCAAAGTGGCGATAATTACCGGCGCCGGCCAGGGGATCGGTGAGGCTATTGCCAGGCGCTTGGCACAAGAGGGAGCAGCGGTGGTGATTGCCGATGTTAATCTGGAGACTGCCCAGATTGCGGCAAACCAGATCACAGAAAAATACCGGCGGAAAACCCTGCCCCTTTGTGTGGATGTCACCAACAGCCAACAGGTAGCGGAGATGGTGCGGAGAACGATGGAAGAATTCGGCAAAATAGACATCCTGGTGAACAATGCCGGCGTCCTCATCGCCCACGAGATCACTGAATTTCCCGAAGAGCACTGGCGAAAGGTTATTGATGTTAACCTCACCGGCTATTTTCTCTGTGCGCGGGAAGTGGCCCGGGTGATGAGAAAACAGGGAAGTGGGGTGATCATTCAGATCAACTCCAAGTCGGGCAAGAAAGGGAGCTACAAGAACTCGGCCTATGCAGCCTCGAAGTTCGGCGGGATTGGACTGACCCAGAGCATAGCCTTAGACTTGGCACCTTACGGGATAAGGGTCAACGCGGTGTGTCCGGGCAACCTGTTGGATTCCCCCCTGTGGGTTGACAGCCTCTACGACCAGTATGCGAAGAAATGGGGGATATCCAAAGAAGAGGTCAGGAAAAGGTATGAACAGCAGGTGCCCTTGGGAAGGGGTTGCACCTACCAGGATGTGGCCAATGTAGTGGTCTTCTTAGCCAGCGAGGGGTCCAGTTATATGACCGGCCAGGCGGTCAATGTCACCGGCGGCCAGGAGATGCGCTGAGGTGGTGCGAAGTCTGGATTTCTTAAACCCAAAAAAGACCGAGGACAAGTGAAATATTCTATGGGAATCGTTCGCTGAACTTCACACCCAGGAGCAATC
>DAOWIT010000089.1 GCA_030640765.1 Candidatus Latescibacterota bacterium
CCTCGCAGGCCTCGGCTACTCCCCTGAGGACTTCAGCGTCCTTCTCGTCATTTTTGCATCCCCAGACAATCAACGGGACATCTATGCTGTCAGCCACCTGTTTGACCACAGGCACTATCTGATCGGCCGTCCTGTTAAGTCCGTTGGGGTCGGCGCTGAGAAGCTGAAGGCAAATCAACTCGGCTCCGTACTGATTGATGCACTTCTGAGCCCAGGCCACTGGATCCTCCAGCACATCCGCGAAGGGCTCCACGGCTGCCGGCGGCCATTCCTGGGGTGGGCAATCGTAAACTTCCATGGCAATAGAGGGCAGATGGAGTATCTCCCCCTCAAACAGATGAAATGGGTAAGTGGTCTCCTTTCCCACTGTTACCGCCTGATCACCCTGCCCGAGGGTAATCTCTTTTATCTCTCCTGAATAGGTGATCTTGGGGATTTCAAACGCCACTTCTCTCTCCTTTCGCTGGATTAAGCGGGTGTTTTCCTTCTCTCACTTCCGTACCATTCCTGGGAGAACCAGTATCTCTCCGCCGTCTGTAAATACTTCAGCATCTCTTCCCGCGTAGTTAACTTCTTTCGCCAATTATATGTCTTCTCTGACGTTTTGGGCTCGCAACTCTCCTCTAAAGACTCTCTTGGTTCATCCATTATTGCCTCCTTTCAGCATTGGTTGAGACTGATGTTAGCATTGATGAAAACAGATTGAAACTGGGGACGAATGAGGATAGTCCTCCGAATCTTGGCCTACTTGAATCTACTTGTTCTTTGCGATCTCTGCGGTAAAAATGGACAGCCCTTCAGTTGCCCAGTTGCGCAGCGATTTTTCTCGCCTCCTTCAGAATTCCCTGGTGAGGACCTGAATCGCTGGAGATGCCCAACAAGGGCTCGCCTGTTATCAGTTCGTCGTAAGGAAGAAATCCCAGAAACTCAAATTGCAGCATATTCTTGATTAAAAATTCCTTGTCTGACTCTCTGCGGATCTTATTCCCCACCGCAACGATGTTTTTCAAGCCGATCTCAAAAGCCAGTTTTCTGATTCGCTGGGCAGTCGTTGTGCTCAACCGGGTGGGTTCTACAACTGCTATCAACCAATTTACCGCCTGGACAGTCCCTCGGCCCAGGTGTTCTATCCCGGCCTCCATATCCAGGATTACTACCTCTTCCCGCTCCACTATTAAGTGGCGAAGCAAGGCTTTCAAAAAGGCGTTCTCCGGGCAAGTGCAACCTAATCCGCCGCCCCTCACTGTGCCCATCACCGCGAGGTTTAT
Organism: Candidatus Latescibacterota bacterium; assembly: GCA_030640765.1. Taxonomy (GTDB): domain Bacteria; phylum Latescibacterota; class MVCY01; order MVCY01; family MVCY01; genus MVCY01. Next base: position 1,269 of record DAOWIT010000089.1, read on the forward strand.
CCCTTTGTATCGAGTGAAATAGCTGTCTGGGATGTCGTCTACCTTGGGGTTAAGTTTGAAGTAAGGAGAGAAAGTGTTGGGCTTGGCGCCAGTTCGTTCTTCAATCAACTGTTTCATCTGGATCAGGGGGGTTATTTGAAAAGGATTGGGGAAACCTAAGGCGAGGGCTAAGTTGGCATCGGGGTCGGCATCTATGGCGAAAACCTTACAGCCCTGTTCCACAAATAGCCGGGCTAAAATACCTGCCAGCGTAGTTTTGCCTGCTCCCCCTTTGCCAGAAATAGCTATTTTCACACAATTCCCCAAAATTAGCAAATTTTAAAAAGCATTACCGGGTCCCGGAATCTAAGCTCCCAAATACGAAACAATATTATACAAAATAGCAGGGATATTGTCAAGGAAAAATCACATTCCAAGTGGCACTGGGAGCAAACATGGTATCCCTTTAGTTGGACTAAAGGTTTTTAGAAAGAGGGATGGGCAGGAGCCGGATCGATGGTGGGCAACATAGATATTTCAAAAATCCCGGCCTTCGCAGAGAAGACCGGGATTGACTCAGACTTGCCTAATGGAATTCCCCAGAGAAGGGTACACTTTCTCCTTGACAAAAGTGCCCTTTTTTTGTTTCTTTTAGAGCATTTGCCTGAGGCAAATTAGAATTCCAGAAGCTCCGGAGGGAGGGAGCTCTTTTCATAGAAACGGCTGTGTCACGGCTAAACTTAGCTAATACAGGAAAACATCCGGTGACAAAGGGACCAGACTATTTTTTGTTTAAGTCAGACACTCGCTACGCTTATGCAGTTGGTAGAATTCGCTCCTTAGAAAGTCGCTATTTGACCAGACAGGATATTGAACGGCTGATCGCCACCGAGGAGCCAGAAGAGACATACAGATTCTTGGCTGAAAAAGGTTACACTGGAGGAGAGCTGAAAATAAGAACCTGGTCTGACTTGGAGTCTTGCCTTAGAATTCAGCGACAAGAAGTGCTGGCACTGATCTCAGCGCTTTCTGAGGACATCACCATCTCCAACCTCTTCCGGGAAAAATATGATTTCCACAACCTGAAGGTGTTACTTAAGGCCAGATATTCCGGTCAGAACCTGGAACATCTTCTCATCGATGTGGGCACTGTTCCGGCGGAGACCTTAATTAAGGCGCTGCCGGAGGATGATTACCGGTCGCTGCCCCAGTTCATCTCTAACACCGTCCAGGTTGTCAACGCCGGATGGGAAAAGACGAATAACCCCCAATTAATAGATATCCTAACCGACGGCGAGATGTACAAACACTTCAGCTCAGTGATCAGGCCGTTTGGAAATCCTTTCTTAAATAGATGGTTGGACTTGGAAATAGACCTGGCCAACATAAAGACCCTGGTGAGGGTGAAGTGGCTGGATTTGGATACAGCTCTGCTAACACAAAGCTTGATAGAGGGTGGCTCAATAAAGGGGACCGAACTGTTTCCTCTCCGTGAAACCCCTTGGGAAGCAGTAGTTTCATTCTTCAGCAAGACGCGCTATGCCAAAGCCGTAGCCACTGGGACCGATGCCCTCCTGAAATCTGACAGTTTCCTTCCCTTAGAGAAAATGGCCGACGTTACCCTCATTTCCTATTTGGAAAGAGCTAAAGTCCAATCTCTGGGAATTGAGCCCCTGGTGACCTACCTGCTGTTGAAGGAATATGAGTTTAAAGCTGTACGGACTGTAGTGGTAGGGAAAGCTAACCAATTGCCAGTCGAGCTGATAAGGAAAAAACTACCTGAATATCCTTAATCCATGAGGGTTAAGAATGAACAGACCAGAAAAAGAGAGAAAAACTGAGCGCTCATTCGGAATGGTTCAACCCAATGACTCAACGAAGAATCCACCTCTAAAGACTTCTAATATGGCGGTCATTGGCGACCGTGACTCCATTATGCCCTTTAAGGCTGTAGGAATGAAAGTGGTGCCAGTAGTTGATGCCCAGGAGGCAGCCCAGGCATTTGACAGTTTAGTCAACGCTAAATACGTAGTCATCTTTGTTACTGAACGAGTGGCGGTAGAAATCGGGGAGAGAATAGAGGCGATTGCCCTGAAGACCCTGCCCAGCGTGGTGCTTATTCCAGACAATCGGGGTAGTTTAGGACTCGCAACTGAGAAAGTGAGACAAACAGTAAGCAAAGCGATAGGAGCGGATATATTCCGGGGAGGTGATAAGTAGTTGAAACCAGGAACTATAATTAAGGTCTCCGGTCCCCTGGTGGTAGCTGAAAAAATGGAAGAAGCCAGGATGTTCGATGTAGTTATGGTAAGCGACCACCAGCTCATCGGAGAGATTATAGAACTCAAAGGAGATCGGGCCTTTATTCAGGTCTATGAAAACACCGGGGGGATAGGCCCTGGAGAACCAGTCTATCTCACCGGAAAACCGCTGAGTGTGGAATTGGGCCCTGGACTCATAGGTTCGATCTACGACGGAATCCAGCGCCCGCTGGATGTCATTCGTGCCCAAACAGGTGACTTCGTCACCCGGGGGATCAATATACCCGCCTTGAACAGAGAAAAGAAATGGCATTTCACGCCTGTAGCAAAGGAAGGAGATAAGGTTAGCGGCGGCGACATCATCGGCGCAGTGGAGGAAACTCCAGCGGTGGTGCATCGGATAATCATTCCTCCGGGAACAGAGGGAGAGATAGAACAGATAACAGAGGGAAATTTTTCGGTCAAAGAG
>DAOWIT010000007.1 GCA_030640765.1 Candidatus Latescibacterota bacterium
ATAACAGACTTAAAACTCTACTATGAAGGAAGCGTAGGCATTGATGCTGAGCTTATGAAAACAGCTGATATCCTGCCTGGAGAACGCCTTCAAGTGCTTAATCTCTACACAGGGGCTCGGTTCGAAAGCTATGCCATCGAAGAGCCAGCAGATTCGGGTACCATCTCGTTGAAGGGTGCAGCCGCCAGATTGGGAGAAATTGGGGATAAATTGCTGATTATCTCTTACGCAATGGTCTCCGACGAGGAGGCAAAGACAATGGGACTTAAAGTTGTCACTGTAGACGAGGAGAACCGACTTGTCTCCGTAAACCAGAAATAACATTCCAAAGTTTGGTATTAGTGAGAAGGGGGTAAAAGATGACTAATATGCCAGTTGCATTGCAGCTTTACTCAGTAAGGGAGGACTGTGCGAAGGACCTTGTCAGCACACTCAAAGCTGTTGCCGAGATGGGATACGAAGGAGTCGAGTTTGCCGGTTACCATGAGAGAGGTGCTGAGGAACTGAAGAGAACTCTGGATGACCTTGGACTAAAAGTAGCTGGAACCCACATAGGCATTAACACCCTTCTCGGTGATGAGCTTCAGAAAACCGTCGAGTTCAACTCCATCCTTAGGAACCGCTTCCTCATCGTGCCTGGATTTCCAGAGGAGCATAGGGACTCCAAAGCAGCATGGCTTAAGACTGCCCAGATAATGAACGAGGTGTCTGAGAAGGTGAAGCCCTATGGGATGCGGATTGGGTATCACAACCATCTCATAGAGTTCCAGCCGATGGAAGGGGAAATTCCCTGGGACATCTTTTTCGGAGTGACTAACGAGGATGTGGTCATGCAGCTTGACACGGGCAACGCCATGCACGGTGGAGCAGACCCTGTCCAGATACTGAAACGCTATCCAAACCGAGCCACAACCGTCCACCTTAAGGAGTTCTCCTCTACGAACGATAAGGTGCTTTTGGGAGAAGGCGATGTAAACTGGAGCGAGGTTTTTGAACTATGCGAAACAACCAGCGGCACGGAATGGTATATCATCGAGCAGGAAGGCTACGCCTATACGCCAATTGAGTGCGTGAGACATTGTCTGGAAAACCTAAGGAAGATGGGAAGATAATCAAACACCGTGGTAGCAGGCCTGCGTGTTTGCCTTATCCAGCCGTTCGACGTATCTAATTGCTCCATAAATCGAGACATGCAGACCAGAAAGAGAATTAACAAAAGATTCGGCAGAATTATTATCTCTTACGCAATAGTCTCCAACGAAGAGACAAAGACAATGGGACTTAAGCTCGTCACTGTGGATGAGGAGAACCGGCTTGTCTCTGCAAGCCAGAAGTAACCAGACATCAAGAAGGAACTCAAGATGACTATTCTCTTTGACAATGTCTCTCTTAGGGAAGACTTAACCCCTGGCTGGGGTTTCTCTGCCTATCTGGAAAGTCCTGAACACCGGATTCTCTTCGATACTGGGGCAGATGGAGCTGTACTTCTTTCTAATATGGCCAAGTTGAGTGTGGATCCCAAATCTGTAGACCTGGTGGTGCTTTCGCACAACCACTGGGATCACACCGGTGGGCTGGTTGAATTTCTGGATAAAAACCCAGCGGTAACCATTTATCTCGGTTCCTCTTTCCCTACCTCTTTCCATAACGAGGTGAGAAAAAAAGGCGCGCAAGCGGTTGAAATCACAGCCCCTCAGCCGCTGGGCAAAGATGTGTACACTACGGGAGAGTTGACCGATGGCACTGCCGAGCAAGCGCTGATTCTAAAAACCAAGGGAGGCTTGGTGGTGCTCACCGGATGTGCCCACCCAGGGATTGTGAACATCGTCCGCAAGGCGCAGGAATATCTTGAGCTGCCCATTGATCTGGTGGGGGGAGGATTTCACCTGCCCAGCCTGAATAGGAGAGAGCTAAAAGAAGTTGTTGAGCAGCTTCAAGGTCTTGGAGTTAAGCGAGTTGCTCCTTCTCACTGCACGGGCCAGAGAGCTGAACAATTTTTCCAGCAGACCTGGGGAGAGAATTTTGTGAGAATAGGCTGCGGGGCCCAGATTCCTCTGGAATGGGCTTGAACATTGTCCTAAAAGGCAGCAGGGTAAGTCGAACAGGGAGAAGTCGGGTGCGGTTTGGCAGAAGTCCAGCCGAAGGAGTTTTTGTAGGCTCCTCCGCCGGGGAATACGACGCCTGGTTTCAGAGCAGCTCTGGGCGCTATGCAGCCCAACTGGAGAACAGACTGCTTCTTGAATTGGTACCGCCTGAACTGGCAGGCCCGGTGCTGGATGTAGGGTGTGGAACAGGGACACACCTGTTTTTTTTGTCCCGGTTAGGGGGTTGCGGTGTGGGCATCGATTCATCAGCAGATATGCTGAGGATCGCCCAGCGAAAAGTTGCAAGTTCCGGAACCACAGATATTTTTCTGGTCAGAGCCCGAGTTGAAGCCCTTCCATTTCAAGATCACAGCTTTAACTTAGTTTTGTTAGTTACTTCTCTGGAATTTTTCAGCGACCCCAAACTGGTTCTGCAGGAAGCTTGGCGAGTAAACCGGGGCACCCTGTTGGTGGCGGTGCTGAACAGATTCAGCCTTTCCTGCTTTTGGCGCCGGGTCAAAATGGCCTTTCAAAAGAGCCTCTTTCAGTCGGCAACATTCTACGATCCCTGGGGGCTAAAACGGCTTGTGCAAAAAAACGGGCCACTGAAGGCTCAGGTTAAAATAACCTGGCGCACTACTTTGTTCAGTTTCCCAGTAGTGCCCTTGCTTGCACAGCCGTTGCTAAAGAGGATTGATCGGCTGTTAACATATCTACATTGGCCTTTCGGGGCATTTTTGGTAATGCGGGCGGAGAGAAATTAACGCAAAGCCGCAGAGACGCAAAGAGAAAATCGAGTTATTTTTTTCTCCATTTCTGTGTTAACACGAGGACTGGTGTGACCGAAAATGAGATCAGTCAAGTCATTGTGGATGCCGCTATTGAAGTACACCGAACTTTGGGCGGCCCTGGGCTCTTGGAAAGCGTGTACGAGGAAGCCTTAGTATACGAGCTAACCAGCCGGAACTTGAAGGTTGAACGTCAAAAGCCTGTACCGATTCCCTACAAAGGAACTGTGTTAGCCACTCCCCTTCGCATTGATCTACTTGTTGAAAAGCGGGTTATTGTAGAAATAAAGGCAGTAACACAATACAATTCAGTTTTTGAAGCACAACTCTTGACCTACCTTCGTCTGACCGACCTAAGACTTGGATTGGTGATCAACTTTGGTGAAAGGCTCCTTAAGGATGGAATACACCGAGTAGTCAATAAACTCCAAGAGTAATCAACGCAGTCCTCGAATAAGGTCTTAAAGTCCTTATTTATTCTTTGCGTTAGATTAGAAGGAGAAGCTGTGAGATATATCTTCGGCCCGGTTCCCTCTCGGAGGCTGGGCTTTTCCTTAGGGGTAGATCCTGTTTGTTTCAAGACTTGCAGCCTAAACTGCGTCTACTGTCAGCTGGGTCAGACAACCCGGTTAACCACCCAGCGGAGACGATATGTAGAGCCAGAGAAAATACTGAACCAGTTGGACAAAGTGCTTTCTCTGGGCCAGCGGATTGACTATATCACTCTCTCCGGCTCTGGAGAGCCCACCCTAAACTCTGGCATAGGTGAGCTCATCTCCGCGATCAAAGAGCGCACTGAAATACCTGTGGCTGTCCTCACCAATGGAACGCTTCTGTTCAGAAAAGGACTTCGTAGCCAGCTTCTTGAGGCTGATCTGGTTGTTCCCTCCCTCGATGCAGTAGATCAGCAGAGTTTTGAGCGTGTCAATCGGCCACACCCAACTCTCAAAATTGAGCGGATCATCCAAGGGATGAAAGCCTTTGGGGAGGTTTTCTCAGGCAAGATCTGGATGGAAGTTATGCTGGTAAAGGGACTCAACGACGAGGATGACCAAATCGACCAAATGGCGGAGGTGTTTGAATTGCTTGGGCCAGATCGAATTCAACTGAACACTCCGGTGCGTCCCCCTGCCGAAAGCTGGGTAGAACCTCTCTCCAGAGGGCGTCTGGAGGATATCTGCCGGAGATTTGGGCCGAAGTGTGAAATAATCGTTCAGTTCAGCCGTAGGGCTCAAAAGTCATATATTGCTAACAGAGAAGAGGCAATCTTGTCTCTTATCTCTCGGCGGCCTGTCACGGTGGCCGACATCTCCCAGGCCCTGGGAATACATCGAAATGAAGCGATAAAATACGTTGAAACCTTGACTAACGAGGAAAAAGTCAGTGAGGAAATGCGAGGTGGCGAACGCTACTTTCGGAGGAGAATAGGGTGAGAACTTACTTAGAGTGCATTCCCTGTTTTTTCCGTCAGGCTTTAGAAGCCGCTCGGATGGTGACCGAAGACGAATGTAAACAGAAGGCGGTGCTGGATGCGGTAGCCCTGAAGATCCCTAATTTTCCCTTGGAGGCAACACCACCGGAGATGGGATTCACTATCTATGGAGCGGTCCTAGAAATAACAAATCATGGAGATCCCTATCGGGTGGTGAAAGAAGAATCCAACCGCAGAGCCCTAACTCTCTACCCACAGCTTAAAAGGAAGGTGGAAGAAGCAGAAGACCCCCTGCTTATGGCAGTGCGTTTTGCCATTGCTGGCAATGTCATTGACTTCGGAGCTAACCCCGATTTCGACCTGGACCAGGAACTGGAAGAGATAGAGACCCGCCCGTTTGCTGTCTTCGATTACCAGATATTTAAAAAGGCCTTAGAGCAAGCCGACGAAGTGCTCTATCTGGGGGACAATGCCGGGGAGATTGTTTTCGATCGGCTGCTAATAGAGCAGTTGTCCAAGCCGGTGGTCTTTGTGGTAAGAGGAGCTCCAGTCATTAACGATGCCACCTTAAACGACGCCCAAGTTGCCGGGATAGACCAGGTGGCAAAGGTAATATCCAGTGGCATTGCGGTTCCGGGGACAATCCTCAGACTTTGCTCAAAAAAGTTCCTCCAGCATTATGAAAAGGCATCTGTTATTATCAGCAAAGGGCAGGGGAACTACGAGACACTCTCTGAGGAAAAGCGTTCCATCTTCTTTTTGCTCAAGGCAAAGTGTCCAGTTATCGCCCGGCATCTGGAAGTAGAGGTGGGAGACATTGTCTTAAAGAAATCGGGATAGATTGGTGAGTGGTGATTGGTGAAATGCGTACCTGATTAGATTAATCGGTCCTCTTGGAATTGCTCAGTCCCAGCTACAGGATGCTTCGGAGTTACCCGTTCACGGGTTTATATAAACCGCTGAAGCGGTAACTCCGCCCTAACAGATCTGGGGTTGACTCAGCTTTCACTTCATCTGAGAGATAATATGTATTATCCCCCGGCGTATCATCATCACAGCGATGGCAGCCAGGAACAGTGAGACTACCTTTGAGATGGCCTTGGTGCCGGTAGGGCCAATCAGACGGGTAAGCCGATGGGCGTTGAGGAAGAACAGAGCGGCCAGGAGCAGATTTAGTCCCAGAGCTACCAGGGCAATGACTACACCGTAGATGGGAATAAACATAAGCAGGGTGGTGAGCACGGCTGGGCCGACAATAAGGGGGACCCCCAGCGGGACAGCCCCGGTCGAAGGCAAGGGCATCCGCCGCTGTTTCTCGGAAGTGATGATATCTGTGATGGATATGACCAGAAGTAAGAGCCCTCCTGCCACCTGAAAATCAGCTACAGTGATACCCAGAACCGAGAAGATACCCTGTCCCAGAAATATAAACCCTACACTTACTAAAGATGCTGTCCCGAGGGACTGCCAGATCATCTGCCGAACCTGCCGCGGAGGAGAACCTTCGGTAAAGGAAATAAATATCGGCAACACACCCACCGCATCCATAGCCACAAAGATGGGAATAAAAACAAGAAAGAGATGTTCGAGGAACGGCATAACGCCTCCTGACTGTATCTACTCCCCTAAAATTCCAGTTTTACACTCCCGATGACCATCCTGCCGTACTGGTAAATGGTACCCCTGGTGTTATCATCGTCGTACTGGTTATCCCCGATATTCTTGTGCGCAAAGATATTTTCTATCTCGATGCAACTCACCCCCTTGGGCCTTTGTCTAGAGCTTTGGATTCCTTGGTAATTATTAAATCCTCTGTTTCTTCCGTAACATCCTGTTATTTTTTATTTACAATCTCAATCTTTACCTTGGCTATTCCAGTGAGCACCAGGCCTATTTTTTTCGCCGCCGCATAGGAGAGGTCTAAAATCCTACCCTCAACAAAGGGGCCGCGGTCGTTAACCCGCACCATCACCCACTTCCCATTCTTCAAGTTGGTCACCTTGATCTTGGTGCCAAAAGAGAGAGTGCGATGTGCGCAGGTGAAGGCAAACATATCATATATTTCCCCGTTGGCGGTCCTTCGATTGTGAAACTGCTTGCCATAGTAAGAAGTTATGCCAATTTGGTACACTCCCCGGGGAAGCTTTTCGGTTTGCTTTTGAGTCCTATGACGACGGAATCGAGGGGCTGGGGCACAATCCAAAAAGATAAAAGATAAAAGAAGAAAGATAAAAAAGGATAGGACCAAGGCCTTTTTCCCTCCCCCTTCTTTCATCTTTCTTCTTTTATCTTTCATCTTTCTTTTTTTATCTTTCATCTTTCTTTTCACTTTTCCACCTCCAGGGTTCCCACTATCTCTGAGATTTTGGCAATGCCTTTCTCCTGGCAGTATTGCTCTAATCCGTGAATAATTTTCATCATGCACTGGGGATCAACGAAGTTTCCTGTCCCCACCTGAACCACGCTGGCTCCAGTGAGGAGAAATTCCAAGGCATCTTTGCCCGAGAGAATACCACCGATTCCTACTACTGGTACCTTCACTGCCCCAGCCACTTTCCAGACCATAACCAAAGCCACCGGTTTGATGGCCGGTCCGGAAAGCCCTCCGGTCACATTGGCTAGCTTTGGCCTTTTAGTTTCCACATTTATCGTCATTCCCAGCAGGGTGTTAATTAAAGAGATGGCATCGGCCCCTGCCTCTTCGGTTGCCCGCGCTATAGAGACGATGTCGGTCACATTGGGGGTGAGCTTGGCAATAAGGGGAAGCGAGGTTACCTTCCGGGTTTCCCCGATCACTTTGGCGGCTGTTTGAGGATCAGAGCCAAACAGGAATCCTCCCTGCTTCACATTGGGACAGGAGATGTTTATCTCCAACCCATCTATCCCCTGGCACCCGTCCAGCCTGCGGACAACCTCCACATATTCAGCTATCGTGCTCCCGGCCACATTCACGATGACGGCCGTATTAAACTTATGCAGCAGCGGCATCTTCTCTTTGATAAAGGCGTCAACACCCACATTGGCCAGGCCGATGGCGTTGAGCATTCCAGCGGCAGTCTCCACCGTCCTGGGAGGAGGACTGCCCTCCCTGGGTTCTAAAGTAATGGCCTTAGTGACCAGCCCACCGAGTCTGTTTATATCTACTAAGTCTGCATATTCGGTTCCGTATCCGAAAGTGCCGGAGGCAGCAAGCACAGGGTTTTTCAACCTGATGCCGGCGATATTTACCGAAAGATCTGGCCTCATTCGAATATCACCTCCCCGGCAGGGAACACTGGCCCGTCCACGCATACCCTCCGGTAGCCGGAGCGGGTCTTCACCACACAACCCAGACAGGCACCCACACCACAGGCCATACGCTGTTCTAAGCAAATCTGACAGGGGATTTTCTGCTGACCCGCAATCTGGGCAACTTCTTTAAGCATCCCCTCTGGCCCACAGGCGAAGATATGGCAACTTGCCACAGAACGGTCCATCTGTCTTGTCAACAGGTCGGTGACCGGGCCCCGATGCCCTTTAGAGCCGTCGTCGGTGGCTACCTCTACGGCTGCTCCCCAAGAGAGAAGCTCACTCTCGGGCAAGATGTACTCTGTTGAAGCTGCTCCCATCAAAAATACTACCTCCATTTTTTTCCTTTTCTCTTTTTCCACTTCCCACTTCCCATTTCCCATTTTTCTTAAAAGGGTTTCGGCAAGGAAAATCAAGGGAGCGATGCCGATGCCTCCGGCCACAAGGATGAATTGTCCCGCTACTTTGGGAATAGCGAAACCTCTGCCCAGGGGACCCAGGCAGTCCAGTTTTTCCCCAGAGCACCTTTGGGAGAGCAGTTTCGTTCCCCTGCCCACAACCTGATACAGGATGCTGACCTTTGCTTCTTCTGGTTTGGTCCGGTGAATGCTGAACGGTCTTCTCAGCAGAGGATCGGAGAGAGGACCGATCCGGAGGTGGACGAACTGTCCTGGCTGGGCAGTTTCGGCTACTTGAGGGAGTCCGAGGTTCAACAGGAAAATGCTCGGGGCAACCTCAAGGTTCGATAAAATCTTTCCTTGTTTTTGGACGACGCTCATCAGTGGTTTCTGGTAAACTCTCTTTTTGTTTAATTTCCGACTCTTCTTTACTCTCTTTGCTGAGGCCCAGCTTTTCTGAGGCAATCCGGCCTGGCTGCATGTCAGGGAATCTTTGGGCCAGCTTTTCGTAAGCCTGGTGGGCCAGAAGGGAATCGCTGAGAATGTATTCGTATGTCCAGGCTATAAGGTACTCTGCCTTGGGGACATAAGGACTTTCTGGATACTGCTCAGTTAACTTCTTAAGCTGGGGGAGATAGATTTTGGGTGCAGCGCCATCCAGCCTCAGTCTTTCTGCCTGGATAAATATCTCTTCGCCCGGGTCTTCCAG
>DAOWIT010000084.1 GCA_030640765.1 Candidatus Latescibacterota bacterium
CAATAAGCTTGGTACGGACTATGATAAATAAGGTGTCGGGACGCTAAGAAACGCTAACAAAGTCTCCGTCCTGAAATCGACGGGCTTTGACCAGTGTGTTCTCTGGGGTAAAGATATTGACAATACATCTTTCAGGAAAGGAAGATAGTGATGACAGACGGCGAAAAGAGCATTGATAGGACAGTGGAATCCCTGCTACAAAAGGCCAAGCAAGATGAGGTAGAGCTTGTCTGGGACAGGTTGGAACTTCAACTGCCTCAATGTAAATTCGGACAACAGGGTGTCTGTTGCAAGATCTGTGCTATGGGTCCCTGCCGGATTACTAAGAAGGCAGAATTCGGTGTTTGTGGGGCCACTGCTGATACTATTGCCGCCCGCAACTTTATTCGGATGGTCGCCAGTGGAGCGGCTGCCCACTCTGATCATGGTCGAGGAGTGGCATTAACCTTACTTGCTTTGGCCAACGGCGAGGCCCCTGACTATAGGATTAAGGATGAACAGAAACTCATAGCAGTAGCCTTGGATTTCGGGATTGAGGTAGGAGAGAGAAGTACCGAGGAGATACTCAAGGATGTGGCAAAGGCGGTGTTGGCGGAATTTGGAAACCAGGAGGGAGAAATCCGTTACCTCAAAAAGGCCCCGCTGAGGCGGCAGGAACTCTGGCGTAAACAGGGAATCGCCCCCCGGGGCATAGACCGCGAGATCGTGGAGATTATGCACAGAACCCATATGGGAGTTGACCACGACCCGGAACACCTTCTGCGTCAGGGAATGCGCGCTTCGTTGGGAGATGGTTGGGGCGGCTCTATGCTGGCTACCGATGTCCAGGATATTCTCTTTGGTACCCCCGAACCTATTCTGGGAGAGGCCAACCTGGGCACTTTAAGTGAAGACGAGGTGAACATCATCGTCCACGGCCATGAGCCCTTGCTTTCGGAAATGATCGTGGTGGCGGCTCAAGACAAAGAACTGTTAGATTTAGCCAAACAGAATGGAGCTAAGGGGATAAATATCACAGGGATGTGTTGCACTGGGCTTGAGATACTGATGCGTCATGAAATTCCCATAGCGGGTAATTTCCTTCAGCAGGAGTTGGCTGTGGTTACCGGAGCGGTTGAGGCTGTAGTAGTGGACATCCAGTGTATTATGCCCGCCCTGGCCAATGTGGCCCAATGCTACCATACCAAGATCATCAGCACCTCTCCAATAGCTAAATTCCCTGGAACAATATACATAGAGTTCGATGAGGAGAATGCCCTGGAGATGGCAAAAAAGATTGTGAGGATAGCGGTAGAGAACTTCCCCAACCGCCTTGGTAAAGTGGCTATCCCGCAGGAAAAGATGGAACATATATCCGGGTTCAGTTATGAAACTATCAACTATCTTCTGGGTGGAGTCTACCGGGCCTCTGTCCGACCGCTTAATGACAACATTATCAATGGGAGAATAAGGGGAGTGGCTGGAGTGGTGGGATGTAATAATCCTAAAGTGAGATACGACTGGGTGCATGTCGAGTTAGTTAAGGAGCTTATCAAAAATGATGTGGCGGTCCTTCAGACCGGCTGCTCGGCCATAGCCTGTGCTAAAGAAGGTCTGATGATACCGGAGGCAGCCCAGTTCGCCGGAGCCGGGCTGAGGGAAGTCTGTGAGGCGGTGGGAATACCACCGGTGCTCAATATGGGTTCCTGTGTGGACAATTCCCGTATCCTTATCGCTGCCTCAGCGATGGTAAAGGAGGGAGGATTAGGGGATGACCTCAGTGACCTGCCTGTTGCCGGTGCTGCTCCGGAGTGGATGAGTGAGAAAGCTATCTCTATCGGTCAGTATTTCGTGGCCTCGGGGGTGTTCACGGTGTTCGGTGTTACCTGGCCGACTTTGGGGGCTGAGGAGACGACTCGAATTTTGTTTGAAAAGATGGAAGGTATTGCCGGAGCCAACTGGGCCTTTGAGCCTGACCCGATAAAGGCGGCCAAGCTCATAGTCGCCCACATTGACGGAAAGCGCAAGGCATTAGGTATAGACAAGGCCAGAGAGAGGGTGCTGTTTGATATGGCCAAGCGGCGGGAACTGGAGGCGGTGTAAGTTAACCGCCCCAATTGATATGATCTTGAGGTCACAATTTGTGACCTCAAATTGAACTGACCGATTGTACAGCGTTGAACTATGGTTATGTCCGAGAACACATCCCTAATTCCCACTGAACGGATTGAGTGTTCCATTCAGCGAATGGGTAAGTCCTGCCTGCTGCCGGAGTTGCTCCCAAGTGGATAGGGAAAAGGCTATTGAAACAGGGAATTGCAAAACGATTAGGAGGTGAATGAAATGGCAAGTTTAAAAGGAACAAAGACAGAAAAGAATCTATCAGAGGCATTTGCAGGTGAGTCGCAGGCGAGAAACAAATATACCTATTTTGCCTCAGTGGCAAAGAAAGAAGGGTATGAACAAATAGCCTCAATATTTCTTGAAACTGCCGAGAACGAAAAAGAACATGCAAAACTCCATTTCAAAAAATCGAATGGGATAGGAAGCACGATCGATAATCTGAAAGCTGCTGCAAGGGGAGAAAATTTCGAATGGACCGATATGTATCCCCGAATGGCAAAAGAAGCTCGCGACGAAGGGTTTGAGGAAATCGCGGTGATGTTTGAAGGTATCGCCAGGATAGAAAAAGAGCATGAGGAACGTTACCAGAAGTTACTGAAAAATCTTGAAGATGGCACGGTTTTCAAAAAAGATGGTAAAGTATACTGGAAGTGCAGAAACTGCGGACATATTCACGAGGGAACTGAAGCTCCCGAGAAGTGTCCAGTTTGTGCGCATCCGAGGGCATATTTCGAGCTGTTGAGCAAGAATTATTAAAGGTACAATGTTGTCAACAACACAGCATCCCGCTAATTTCCAAACATAAGGAGGAGCTGCAAGATGTCTAAACTTATCTGCGCAGCAGGCATAAGAGGAGCACACCGGATAGTTAAACAGGCTGACGAGAAATGGAAGCAGGCTATGGACAGGTGGGGTCCTGAGCAAGAGGTGGCATTTCCCAATACTGGCTATTATCTGCCGGTGATCTACGGCATCTTGGGGGTGCCTGTCAAAACCATCGGTGATATGGGACCGGTGCTGGAAAAGTGCAAGTCGCTTCTGCCCCCTCCGGTGAGGGAGAAGGTCTGGCTTCCCTATCTTGCACCCGCCTTGGATGCAGGAATGGCCACATTCTTCGCCGAGGAGCTCATCGAGGCGATAAGATATCAGGAAACCCCCGATTTCTATACTAAACAGGAAGATCCGCTGGATAGCAATATCTGGCTGGGAGCAGCCGATGATGTTATCTTAAGAAAACGAGGCATCGAGTTTGTGGACGGAACCGCTCCTGGCTTTGCCGCCGTTCTGGGTGCCGCCCCCGACAACGACACGGCGGTCAAGATCGCCCAGGAGCTCCAACAGAAAAACCTCTATGTCTTTATGTGTGCAGATCACAACGGCAAGCGGTTCTCCGAACAGCTGGTTGAAGCTGGGGTTCAGATCGGCTGGCCAACCAGATTAGTATCCTTTGGCCCCGACATCAGTGCGGCAGTGTTCGCCGCTGGCTTCGCCATCCGGGCCGCCTTAACCTTCGGCGGAATCCAACCAGGGGAATTCAGAAAGATGCTCATCTACAACAAAGACAGAATCTTCGCTTTCGCTTTACCCCTGGGCGAGGTGACCGACGAGTGGTATGCCAATGCCTTAGGGTGCGTCAACTTCGGCTTTCCCACAATCGCCGACACAGATATCCCTCAGATCCTGCCCACAGGTATCTGTACCTACGAACATGTGGTCTCCAATGTCCCCCACGACCAGATAGTATCCCGGGCTATTGAGGTGAGAGGACTTAAGATCACCGTCTCCGAAGTCCCTGTACCTGTGCCTTATGGGCCTGCCTTTGAGGGCGAAAGGGTGAGAAAAGAAGATCTCTACTTCGAGGCCCGAGGCGGAGTGACTGCAACCTGTGAGTGGACCACCACCAAAGAGATGAGCGAGGTCGAAGATGGAAAAGTGGAAGTCATCGGACCCGACTTAGATGAGATATCCGAAGGCTCCCAGATGCCTCTGGGAATCATAATTGAAGTAGCAGGAAGAGAGATGCAAGAGGAGTTTGAGCCGATCTTAGAAAGACAGCTTCACGACTTCATCAACTACCTGAATGGAGCGATGCACATCGGACAGAGAGATATTGTCTGGGTAAGGATAAGTAAGACAGCAAAAGAGAAAGGATTAAGATTAAAGCATTTTGGAGTGGCCATTCACGCCCGCTACCATGAAGTGTTTGGAAACATCTTAGACAAAGTCCAGGTGAAGATTTACACTCAAGAAGAGAAGGTGAAAGAGATCCTGGAACAGGCCAGAAAGGTGTGGCGGGCAAGGGATGAGAGACTTGCCGGTATGACTGACGAGGAAGTGGATATTTTCTACTCTTGTACCCTCTGTCAATCCTTCGCCCCCAATCATGTCTGCATTGTCACCCCTGAGCGGACTGGGCTCTGTGGGGCCTATTCCTGGCTGGACTGCCGGGCCTCTCACCGGATAAATCCCGAAGGCCCCAACCAGCCGGTGCAAAAGGGAGCCCAGATA
>DAOWIT010000047.1 GCA_030640765.1 Candidatus Latescibacterota bacterium
CTCATGAAGATAAATGAATGGCAACGATGCCGTTTAAAATCTATTCTACCTCAGCCTGTTCTCTTGAATCCCTCTCACTTCACATTTCTCCACATATTTTTCTGCCAGACGGAGAAACTCGTTCATCTGTTCAGTACTATATGGCTTTTTATTGCAATAAGTCGGATCAATAGACTGATGAGGTTCGAACTGCTGCAACACCCAGTGTTTTGCCCCTTGGAGCCATCTGCCTATCTTCTCTATGTCATCCCCGTCCAGCAGTCCCGGGACAACGGTTGTCCTGAACTCATACTCCACCTGAGCCGCCTTGACCAGCCGCACGCTCTCTTCTATCTTGCGCGTGTCTACCTGCGCCCCCACCACCGCTTCGTATCTCTCCAAAGGGGCTTTTACATCCATAGCGAGATAATCTAAAAGTCCCTTCTGGTAAAGTTGCTGCAGCATCTCCGGGTGGGTGCCATTGGTGTCTATCTTGACCAAAAAACCTTCTTTCTTAACCTTTTCTAAGAAGAGAGGTAGGTCGGAGTGTAGGGTAGGTTCTCCCCCGGTCACAGAGATGCCGTCCAGAAATCTCTTACGGGACCGCAGATGCTCGAGTACCTCCTCTTCGCTTATGTCGGGTATCTGCTGATAATGCAAGACCAATTGGGGATTGTAACAAAAAGGACATCTAAAATTACACCTTCCCAAGAACAAGATCGAGACTATCTTTCCGGGATAATCGAGGAGAGAGGTTTTCTGTAAGCCTTTTATAAACATCTTTTATCTCACTTAGACTGGAGGCAGTCTCTACCAGGTTGTCCTGACTGTCGAAGAAGAGAACGGTAGGAGTGGAACGAACGTCGTATTTTCTGGCCTCTTCTAACCCCTCTGGTGTTCCGGCATCAATGGTTTCTCCTGGCAGATCCAGTTTTTCCACATAGGCCTTAACCAGGGAGCAGTGAGGACATCTCTCAGAGAAGAAAAACTTGCAACTCTGAACCAAGCCGGCCTTATCTTGAGGTTCAATCTTCGCTGCCGGGATGCGCTTCAGGGGAGCAGTGAGCTTGTCCACTTCGTACGCTACTCGTTCCTTGAACTCTTCCTTTTTCCCCAGGTTCCAGTTCACCACTGGGCGATAATATCCTACCACCCGGGAGTAAACCTCTGTCGGCTGGTGACAGAGAGGGCATTCGGGTTGTTCTCCCTTCAAATATCCATGAGTTCTACAGATAGAAAAAGTGGGAGTGATGGTGATGTAGGGTATTCTGAAATTAGAGATAATCCTTCTTATCAGGTTTTTGCAGGCTTCCCCACCTGGCATTCGTTCCCCTAAGAGGACGTGAAAGACCGTTCCTCCTGTATATTTGGCTTGCAGTTCCTCCTGGTGCTCTAAGGCCTCAAAGACATCGTCTGTGTTTCCTACCGGCAGCAGGGTAGAGTTGGTATAGTAGGGTATCTCTTCTCCGGCAGCGATTATATCGGGAAACTTCTCTTTATCCAACTTGGCTAAGCGATAGCTTGCCCCCTCAGCAGGGGTCGCTTCCAAGTTATAGATATTGCCGGTCTCCTCCTGAAAGTCCTGGATTCGGTTGCGCATAAAATCGAGCACCTGTAGGGCCAGCTTTTTTCCCTCTGTAGTGGCGATATTTTTGCCCAGCAGATTCAGACAGGCCTCGTTCATCCCGATCAGGCCAATAGTGGAGAAATGGTTATCTAAGGTATCCAAGTAGCGTTTGGTGTAAGGCAGAAGTCCCTCTTCCATATTTCTTTTTACCAGCTTGCGCTTAATCTCTAAGGAATTTTTGGCGATGGCCATCAGTCGGTCTAATCTCTGGAAAAACTCCTCCTCGTTCTGGGAGAGATATCCTAATCGGGACATATTTATGGTAACCACACCTATGGAACCGGTCGACTCTCCGAAACCGAACAGGCCCCCGGTCTTCTTTCTCAGCTCCCGCAGGTCCAGTTGTAGACGGCAGCACATCGAGCGCACATCGCTGGGGTTGAGGTCTGAACGGACGAAGTTCTGGAAGTAGGGGAGGCCGTATTTTGCCGTCATCTCGAACAGAAGCTCGGCATTTTTGTTGTCCCAGTCAAAATCTTTGGTGATGTTGTAGGTAGGGATGGGGAAGGTGAAGACTCTTCCGGTCATATCTCCTTCCATCATCACCTCTAAGAAGGCCCGGTTGATCATATCCATCTCCCGCTGGTACTCCCCGTATTTTTCGTCGAGCAGTTGACCTCCGACGATGGCCTGCTCTTCTCCTAAGTCCTCAGGCACTGTCCAGTCAAGGGTGAGGTTAGTGAAGGGGGTCTGTCCTCCCCAGCGGGAGGCGACATTAAGGTTGAAGACGAATTGTTGGATGTTCTGCTTGACTTCACCGAACTCCAGGGCATCTTTTCGCACAAAGGGTGCAAGGTAGGTGTCGAAGGAGCTGAAGGCCATTGCCCCTGCCCACTCGTTTTGCAAGGTTCCCAGAAAGTTGACCATCTGGCCAAAGGCTGTTTCCAAATGCTTCGGCGGAGCAGAACCGATCTTATTGGGAACGCCGTTAAACCCTTCTAAC
>DAOWIT010000050.1 GCA_030640765.1 Candidatus Latescibacterota bacterium
ATTCGGTGTCTCGACAGTCAAACAGAGGAGCCACTCTCTTCAGCGATAACTATTCAGCCGGGTGAAACTGGAGAGATTCCTGGGGGACCGTTTCGCGGCGACACAGAGATGATTGTCGAAGTTACGGTGGAAACCCTGGATTGGACTAACACTGAGAACATCTGGGTATGGATAGATGCGGATGTTACCATTCACATATATAGTGTCTCCCAGTATGGGATTGGATATTGGCAGGAGTCGGAGTGGTGGGGCTAAGGCAGTAGGGCTCTTATCCCTGTTCTGCTCCCTTTTGCTCTTCAGCGGTGGATATGCTGCTACTCCCCTGGATCTTTTTCGAGGATTGTGGCTGAAGGACCACCAGATTCTGGAGAAGGGAACCGCGGGAAGGCAAGCAGATGGATACCTTTCTCTACGAATAGCACCCTGTTCCGACAAGGGGAATTTCCTGCTTTTCTCCGGGACATTCGAGGATGTGTATCGATCGGAAGGCCCTGAGGGAAATACCACCATCTCCTTTTGGAAACTCAGGGCCCTTAGAGTTCTTCCCCTGGGAGCCAATGGGACAGCTGGAACACTTCAGATAGAAGGGGAAGAAAGCAGGTTTTTTTCCACTGTTCCTGTGGGAGAGGGAAAGGGCCACATAAAACTCTCCCACCGACGGCGATATTGGTCTGTGGCTTATGACCGCAGATTTGCCAGTTGGCTGTGGATAAGGGGAGGGATTGGAGGGCAGTTGGGTGACTCCGATCCCTCCCATTTGAATAGGGCACTGCACATCAGCAGCAAACTGTTCTCACAGTGGACAGTGAGTCTGGAGGCAATTCAAGACTTCCAGAGCAGTCTGCTGAAGGCCTATTGGAAGAAAGACGCCCTCAATCTGGCTACCGAATTCGACATCACTGACTGGAAGGTCAATCTTGGCGGTCCCTTGAGCCGATGGGGAAGATTAGGGTTCGCTGCAGACAGATTCCACCTGGGGCCCAGTAATCGAAGCAGTGGCTATGTCAACCGTCTATCTGCAGATGGATGGAATGCAGGAATCCATTTTGCTCTCTTTCCTTTGGAAAACTGGGAGATGAACGGTTCGATAGTTTGGGGACAAGGGAGGGGGGGTGAGTCGGGCAGATTCGAGGGGCAGGAGTTCTCCTACTCACAACTGGATAGTCGCTGGAGGAAATTGTGCCTGGTTTCCTGGTGGCAACCGACTACCCGTATATCGTTCCAGGGGACATATCTGAAGGATATTTGGAGGTTTGAATCAGGTAGAGCCAAACTGGAAAGCTGGCCATTCGTCTCCAGTTTTGTCTCCCTCTTTGGTGGTAAAAGCTGGTCTCTGAGAGGCGAAGGTTCTCTTAGAATAGAACAATATGGAATTGAGCCCCGCTATGATTTCTCCCGGAGAATTGGATTAAGCGGAACACTCAGGTTTGTTCGACTAATCCCTGAAGCTGATCTTGTATCGCGTGAATGGACAAATTCCGACCTATTCAGTATCTTACTCCCTAAAACTGAGACATTTCAATCTCCCATTTCCAGGGTAGAACTTCTGGATATGGGTCTTCGGCTCCGGTGGTGGATGGGGAAAATTGGCCTTCAGTGTGAAGGGTCGCAGATAGTGCCCATTAAAATAACTAAGACAAAAAGAGAACCAAGTGAGGGGTTGGTAGCGCAGGGAGAAAAAACCAAAAGACGGGGAGGGTTGTCTTGTAGACTCACCCTGATACTCCAGCAGTGATTTCCTCCGCAAGACGTAAATTCTTAGTAGGTTGTGGTTATCAAACTCTCAAGACTATGTTAGCCTTCCATGCCATCTGGAACAGCACCCAGTTCTATTCGGCCATATGACCGAATAGGCAATCTATCATATTCGAAAAAGATAATCGCATTTATTTCCTCTTGGAGCTGTGAAAACCCGTCAAGGAAGGAGGTGAAACAATTTAGATGTCGTGGCTTCGGGGAGATGGGTAGGATGTCCAATCGGTCAACTTTTTACTATAAGGAGCTTACAATGAAAAAATTAGCCTCATCGATTTTAGTGCTGGCCCTGGTTGTCTCTCTCTTTGGGTGTGCTACCACTAAGCCCCCGAAGGAGACAGCTCCGGTGTGGACCCAGCAGACCGGGATAATGGGGGATGTTATCATAGGGGTAGGCACTGCTCCCAAGATGTATAATCCTGCTCTACAAAGACGCGAGGCAGCTCATCAGGCCCGGGTAGAGATCGCCAGAATTTTCCGTACTAAGGTACAAGCTATGCAGGAGAGCTACGCTAACGAGGTCAGAGACCTGATGACAGATGCAGGGCAGAGCGAGTTTGCCTCCGCCTCTGTCAGCCGAGAGGTAACTGATGCTCTCTTGGTAGGGGTGCAGGTGCCTAAATACTATACCGATCCCCAGACAGGCATAATGTATGCCCAGGCGGTTTTAAGTAGAGAGAATGCCATCAATGGCATCTTGGAAAATATGAAGAAGATGTCAGACAAACAACGCTGGATCATTGAAGAGCATAAAGAGCAGGCGATGGATAGGATGGACAATGCGATCAAGGACGCCTTTGGAGAATAGAATGCGCGACTTGATGAACATTGCTCTCCTGGCTATTGCCTTAGCAACTGTCGGATGTGCAACTTTGGGCGGGGGACTGGAACAGAAAGAAACCAGCCCCCCCGCCTGGCTTTTTACACTTCCTCAGGGACAGGGCTGGCTGTTTGCAGTAGGAGAGGCAGGACCCCACTATTTTGAACAAAAAGGCTGGGAGGCCGCAGAGAAAAGCGCCCGCGAGAACCTTGGTCTGGCAATTCAAACCAGGGTAAAGAGCGAATATGTCAACCTGGAAGGAATGCTGGCTGGTCAAACCGGAGTCGAAACAAGCCAGGAGGTCCTGGATGTGGCTCTCTTTGGAGCTCAAGTCTTGGAAAGATATAAAAACCCCATCACGGAACATTATCATGTTCTGGTGGGCATATCCGCCAGCACTGCGGCAGAGAATATACTAAAAGCAGGACAAAAGACCCTGGAAGAAAGAGGGGATAAACAGACTGCTGAGGCGATAAGGCAGAGAAAAGAGGAGCTGATGAAGAAACTGGAAGAAAAATTGGAGGAGGAATAACAGATGAGAATGAACAAGATGATGCTTGGAGCTATCTGTTCAGTCTTCGCCCTACTACTTCTGGCTGGTTGTGCTGCCCTTTCCCAGTATGGAAGTTTAGAGAGAGACGCACGCCAACATTATCAGCGTGGGAACTATGACCAGGCGGTGTTCAAGTGTGCTGCCTCTCTGAGGATTAAGCCAGAGTACGACAAGGCGCAGACGCTTATCCAGGATGCCTTCCGAGCCGCCGTCAATGGACATCGGGACAAAATTCAGGGGCTTGAATCTGCTGGTGAGAAATTCAGATACGACCAGATAGTCTCCGAATATGAGGCGTTAGTCAAGCTCAATCAGACAATAAAGAACCTGCCTACCCTGGTGAACAAGAAGACAAAGCGACTGATAAGATTCGAGCTTAGCGACTACACCCAGGTCCTGGCGGAGGCGAAGACCAATGCCGCAGAGGCCCATTATCAGGAAGGCCTTCAGCTGTCTCAGAGGAAGGGGATTGACTTCCAGAAACGAGCAGCAAAGGAGTTTAAAACTGCCCAACAGTTCTGCCCTGATTATAAAGACAGCGCCAGTCGTTACCAGACTTGCCGGCGAGCCGGGATAAAAAGAGTAGCTATTATCCCCTTCAAGGACAAAAGCGGCAAAAGGAACAGGTATGGTGCAGTCTACGGGGCAATCTCGGAGATGATCACCGACCAGATGATCAGCGAGGTGATGAGTGACCCCAGCGCAATGGAGTTCCTCGGACTGATCTCCCGCGACCAACTGGAACACATTATGCGGGAACAGCAGTTAGAGATGTCCGACCTGGTTGATGAGCAGACAGCGGTGCGCTTAGGGAAACTTATGGGTGTGCACAAGATACTCACCGGTAAAATAACCCAGATTATTGCTGTCCCGGCCACAACGGTGAAGAAGACAGAAAAGCAGGAAGCCAATGTGGTGGTAAAAACCGAGAAATACACCGACAGTAAAGGCAAAAAGAAGACACGCTACATCCGGGGAGATGTAGAGGCAAGGGTAATATTTTACACCAAGACAGCAGGGGCTTCCATTGTGGGCTCATACAAAATCATCGATGTGGAGACTGCCAAGATAGAGAAGAGCAAATCTTTTACCGACGATGCCAAGTTTAAACATCAGTGGGCCACTTACACTGGAGATGAAAGGGCCCTGAACAGCAAGGCGGGAAGGCTAGTTAAGAGGGCCGAAGAGCCTGCTCCCACTGATGAGCAACTGGTTAACCAGGCAGCAAAAAACCTCAGTGGCTCCCTGGCAAATAGCCTGAAAGAATATCTCCGATAGGGGGATAACGCTCGATTTGTAGTGTGCAATTCATAAGAAAATCGTGAACATCTAAGGTACATTGAAAAACCTGTCTGATGTCAAGATTTTTTGGCAAAGGGGGAGGAGTACTCAATATCAGGAGGGAAAGATGATGATGCGACGAGTTCTTATGGCTTTTGTGCTTTTGATCTTCAGTATCGGGTGTGCTTCTCAACGGGTGAGTACTGTAAAACAAAGTAAGGAAAGCCAGAGACC
>DAOWIT010000154.1 GCA_030640765.1 Candidatus Latescibacterota bacterium
AATATTACTATTGACGGAAACACTTACACCTCCGATGTGATCATCTATCCCGATCATGTAGATGGCAGTTGGTGGCGTAAACAGGGACATCGACTGGGCATCGAAGATTTAAAGGGGATACTGGAGGTAAAGCCAGAGGTGCTGGTGGTGGGGATGGGCAGTCCCGGGCTTATGCAGGTGCCACCCGAGACCAAAGACGACAGCGAAGCCCAAGGGATAGAACTGGTAGTAGAACCAACAGACAAGGCCTGGAAAACCTACAATCTGCTGAAAGACTCTCGCCGGGTTGTGGCTGTTCTACATCTCACCTGTTAATAGTATGTTACCGATCGCCAATCACCAGTTTGAACCCGCTTACCTGAAACTGCACCGCTCTGGTGCGTTAAAAGAACGGATAGAAAAAGCCTGGGCGCTGCTGGAAAACTGCACCCTTTGTCCCCGTAACTGCAGGGTGGACAGACTTGCTGGGGAGCGAGGCTTCTGTCGGACAGGCCGGTTGCCCATCGTCTCCAGTTGGGGACCTCACTTCGGCGAAGAAAGACCCTTAGTGGGGAGAGGTGGTTCTGGAACTATATTTTTTACTTACTGCAACTTAGGCTGTGTTTTCTGTCAGAACTACGACATAAGCCACTTGGGCAGAGGAGAAGAGATAAGTACTCGGCGCCTGGGCGAGGCTATGCTGGAACTTCAGCAGATGGGGTGCCACAACATAAACTTCGTCACCCCCACTCATTTTGTCCCTCAGATTTTGGACGCTTTGCCTTTGGCTATTGAGGCTGGACTCTCTCTGTCTCTGGTCTACAACTCCGGAGGCTACGACTCGGTGGAGACGCTTCGGCTTTTAGACGGGGTCTTTGACATTTATATGCCCGACTTCAAATACTCAGACAGAAAGGTTTCTGCCCGTTTCTCCAGCGCACCCGACTACCCTGAAGTGGCCAAGGCCGCTCTCGGAGAGATGCACCGACAGGTAGGAGAGCTACAACTGGACGAGCGAGGGATTGCCCGGCGGGGACTCTTAATTCGCCACCTGGTCTTGCCCGAGGATTTGGCTGGCACAAAAGAGGCGATGCACTTCATAGCTCAGCATATTTCGCCCCAGACCTATGTCAATGTTATGGAGCAGTATCGCCCTTGCTACCAGGCCGGCGAACATCCCCCTTTAGACCGTTCTATAACTGGCAGGGAGTTCCGAGAGGCAGTGGAAATGGCCCTCCAAGAGGGTCTGAACAGGTTAGAAGGTCTTCGGTTAACTGGTGAGTGCTGAGGTCTTTTAGAAAAATAGAATCTCAAGCCCCACGATAATATCGAGGGCAGAAGCCCTCTCCCACAAAACAACCTTTAAAGCTCTTCCGTGGGAGAGCCCTTCCGGGTTCGACATTGCCTGTGCAAATTTCCAAAGTCTCCAGAAAAATTAGATCATTGCTAACTATGAATCTTCTTGGAAAGGCGTAGCTCAACGACTAATCTGGCTATGGGAGACTTTGGAAATTTTATGATCTTCATCAATTGCCAATTAGTCAGTTCCTAACCAAGGGAGGAAGCCGATGGCAAATGTAAAACTGGGAATTAACGCCTGCTTTGCAGTCAAAAGGTGGCCGGAACCAGAGGCCTGGCTCAAGATTGTAGGTGAGGAACTGGATCTGCGGGAGGCTCAGTTCTCCTTCGACCTGCTGGACCCCAGGGTGGAGGAGCCTACCCGCTGGAAGATGTGCGAAAGGCTCAATCAGGCGGCAGCGAATTACAATGTTCACATCCAAACCACTTTCACCGGCCTGGCTGCATACTGTTTTAACCTTCTGCTGCACCCAGACCTGGGGATGAGAATAGATGCCCTCCACTGGTTCGAGGAAGCTGTAGCCGTGACCTCAATGCTGGGCGCCGACGGCACCGGAGGTCATATAGCCTCTCTTTCTATGTGGGACATTCAGAACAAAGAGAGAACCGAATACCTGACCGCTAGTCTTATGGACTCCCTCCACCACTTAGCTGAGCTGGCAAAGGGGGAGGGATTAAAATACCTGCTGTGGGAACCGATGCCTGTACCCAGAGAAAGACCCTGCACTATTGACCAGGCAAAGGCACTCTATGAGAGGGCAAATCAGGGCGCTGCAGTCCCCATTTTCTATTGCGTAGACTGGGGACATCAGTGTACCTATAGCGCAACCGGAAGAGACAGGGACCCATATTCCTGGATTCGGGAGCTTGCCCCTCTGTCACCGGTGATGCATGTACAGCAGACCGACGGCAAAATGGATCGCCACTGGCCTTTCACCCGCCAGTTCAACCAGCAAGGCATCATCCACCCCCAGAAGGCCTTAGAGGCAATAGAACAATCCGGTGCCAAGGAGGCAATCTTGATGCTGGAGATAATCCACCCTTTTGAGACTAAAGAGACCCAAGTGCTGGACGATCTGAAAGAGACGGTGGAATATTGGAAGAAATACCTTTAGCCTACATCCGAACAAATCGAACACTGAAAAACACCGAAAGATACTGAAAGGAGACTTCCAGTGGAAAGAAAAAAGCTCACCTACTCCGAGGCAGGGGTAGACATCGAGGCGGCCAATCTTACCAAGCAGAGAATAAAGTCCGTTGTTCACTCTACTTTTGGCCCAGAGGTCCTCTCCGATGTGGGCAGTTTCGGGGGACTTTTTGCACCTAAATGGCAGAAATATAAAGATCCCGTGATAGTCTCCAGCGTTGACGGTGTGGGCACAAAACTGAAGGTAGCCTTCCGGATGGGGGTGCACAACACGGTGGGCATAGACATTGTTTCCCACTGTGTCAACGACATCCTGGTGCAGGGGGCAGAGCCCCTTTTCTTCATGGACTACATCGCTATGGCAGAACATCGGGGCGATGTGGTGGTGGAGATCATTGAGGGGATTGCCCAGGGTTGTCGGGCGGCTGGTTGCGCCCTGTTGGGTGGGGAGATGGCTGAGTTACCCGAATTCTATCACAAGGAAGAGTATGACTTAGTAGGGATGATCGTAGGGATAGTGGAGCGCCGGAAGATTATCAACGGCTCAAACATCAAACCCGGGGACCTTGTTATTGGGCTGGCATCAGACGGGCTTCATACCAACGGCTACTCCTTGGCCAGAAAGCTGCTCTTTGAAGCAGCCGGTCTGGATGTACACAGCTTTGTTGAGTCCCTGGGGAAAACTATAGGAGAAGAGTTGCTCACCCCTCATCGTTGCTATGCCCGGTCAGTCTTGAGGCTGCTGGAGACCTTTCCTGTCCCTGGAATAGCCCACATCACCGGGGGAGGATTTCAGGATAATATCCCCCGGATCCTGCCGTCCGAGATGGGAGCAGAAATCCGCCTGGGAGCCTGGGAAATTCCACCCATATTCTCATTTTTGCAGCAGACAGGAGATGTACCTCAAGAGGAGATGTTCCACACCTTTAATATGGGCATCGGTTTAGTTCTTGTGGTACCAAATCAAAGATGTGAACAGATACAGCAGTTCCTGGAGAAACACGGGGAGAGAACATTCCTTATCGGCAAGATTGTCCGGGGAGAACAGAAGGTGAGTTTCGTTTAACCGGGGCATACAAATACGAAGATCCATCTCGAGGGACAACTGCTTTGGTTGTCCCTCTCAAACAAAGAAGGAGTACTTTGTCCACCAGAAAGATTTTCCTAAAATACCGGCTGCCGGCAATCCTGTGGGCTGTCTTAATCTTCATTGCCTCCTCTATTCCCAGCAAAGCACTGCCCCGTCTGGGCCTATTCTCTTGGGATAAGTTGCTTCACATAGGAGAATTCGGCATATTTGGGTTGCTGTTGGCCAGGGCTTTCAATAGCTGGCTAAGCACCGAAAAAATAAAGGCATTAGTGGCTCTCACCGTTTCCACCGGCATCCTCTGGGCATTATTGGATGAAGTTCACCAGATGTTTGTCCCCGGTAGAAATGCCAATGTCTACGATTTTCTTGCCGATGCTCTGGGAGTGATAATCGCCCAGGTTATTTTCATCCAGGTTCAGCAACGGAGACTGCGTAGCACTTAGCCTTGCGTTGCACGCGTTTGGACCCCGATATTCTTTTCCTCCTTGGGAGTCTATGTGAGTATTCTCTTTTCATAGAACCCTCTTCACTTCTTCTTCAGTACCTCTCTGAGAGATTTAAGCAAATCGGGCAACAAATACGGCTTGGGGAGAAACTGATATCCTCCTTCTTGAATAGCGCGCCAATTCGATTTCTCCCTACTATATCCGCTGGTAAACAGAACGTGGATTCCAGGCTTGCGTTTAAGAAGCCATTCCACCAATTTAGGGCCTCTTCCGTCAGGCAGAACCACATCGCAGAAAATGAGATCAAAGTTCCCTTCTTCCCTCTCAAAGATGTCCAATGTCTCCTGAACATCTGCCGCAGCAAAAACCATATAGCCATTCTCAGATATCATCTTTGTGGAGGAGTCCCTTACTGATTTCTCATCCTCCACCAACAAGATGCGCTCCCCCTTGCCTTTGAACGCTTCTAAGGAGACAACCGTCCTCTGTTTTTCCTTCGGTCTGATGAAACCCGCCGGTAGGTATATCCTGAAGATGGCCCCATTGTCTGGAGAGCTTTCCACATTGATCCACCCTTCGTGCTGCTCGACGATACCATACACCGCCGAAAGTCCCAAACCGCTTCCTTTCCCTACTCCCTTTGTGCTAAAGAACGGCTCAAAAATGCGCTCAATGGTGGCCTGGTCCATGCCTATTCCAGTATCCTGGACCGATAAACACACAAACTTCCCGGGCCGTGCATCCCGGTAAGTCTTGCAATATTCATTATTCACAGGCACTTTCTCGGTCTTGATGGTGATCTCTCCTCCTTCGGGCAGGGCATCCCGGGCGTTGACCACCAGATTCGTAATCGCCTGCTCAACACTCCCGGCGTCCGCCTTAACCGTCCAGAGATCACTCTCCAAATCAGTATTCAAAGAGATGTCCTCCCCGATGAGACGACTCAGCATTTTGGTCAAGTCCTCAATCACTTTGTTGAGGTCAAGAGGGGTCAACTCCATCGGCTGTCGGCGGCTGAACAGGAGCAGTTGACGGATCAGGTTGGTGGCACGTATCGCCGCCTTTTGAATTCCGTTCAGGGTTCGATATAATGGGTCGTCCTCCTGGACCGTCATCAAAGCAAGCTGGGTGTATCCTTGAACAGCCGTGAGTATGTTGTTGAAATCGTGGGCTATCCCTCCCACCAGCGTCCCGACCGCTTCCATCTTTTGTGACTGCAGAAGCTGTTTTTCCAGAAGTTTTCGCTCGGTGATGTCTTCAATGGTACCTTCGTAATAGAGGATTTCCCCCTCATCATCACGTACAACATGCGCCTTCTCTCTAACGATAAGAGTGGTTCCATCCTTTTTTTTCCAGTTAGCTTCCAATCCTTTCACCTGTCCATACTTTTCCATCAATTCCTCGAACTTACGCCTGTCAGCGGGAGATTGATACCCTGCCTCAACATTGATCTGCATGAGCTCATTTGCACTATCATATCCCAACATTTTAACTATAGCGGGATTGACCAATAGTATCTTTCCTTCTGGAGTGCTCTGATATATACCCTCAGCGATATTCTCAAAGATATTTCGATACTTCTCTTCAGATTTCCGCAGGGCCTCCTCAGCCCGCCTGCGTTCATCTATCTCCTGTTGTAATTCTTTGGTTCGCTCTGTTACTCGTTCTTCTAAGCTTGCGTTTAGATCTTTCAATTCACGATGGGCAGATTCCAAGCTGTCAACCATGAGATTGAATGATTGGGCTAACTGCCCCACTTCGTCCTGAGAAGAGACAGCAGCCCTCTGAGTTAAATCGCCCTGGGAAATTTGTTCAACGGTCTTAGCCATTTGACTCAAAGGGCCGGTTACCAGTGTGCTGATGCCAAATACAGCAACTATTCCAACAATAAAGATCATAACACTGATTAATGCGATAGTTGCTCTACTTCGGTTAATCTCTGCCTTAAGTTCTTCTAACGAAAGTCCCAAATAGAGTTGACCGATTTCACGAGCATTATGCAGAATAGGGGTCATTATGTTATAAGTCATTCCATCTCGGGATATATAATTATTGTTTTTTGCCTGAATAAAGTTCGCTTTATCTGCTTTATCTTTATTGA
>DAOWIT010000103.1 GCA_030640765.1 Candidatus Latescibacterota bacterium
CCAAAATGTTTCAACTGTCCAGCATTTTTTCGGACCGGCCTTCAAAATGGAATCCACAGCGCAGCGAAGCCGCAACCCAAGAAAGCAACCGCGGATTGCGTGGATTTCACGGATTCCAAAACATAAACCTCGTCAAAAAACGATGTTTGGCGGTTTGTAGTACAGGGGGGATAACAAATTTGCGGCCTTTACATCCATTCTCTCAGGTATTCCGCCGTTTTAGGCAAGTCCACCTCTGGGTCGCCGGGTATGCCGCATTCCAGGGCCATATACTTATCTAAACCGGCTTCCCTCAAAGCCTGAAACCCTGCTTTGAAGTCGGTGTGGCCCCAGCCAGGCAGAAGCCGGTTGCTGTCGGCCAAGTGAACATGCCAGATCAGCTCACCAGCCTCCCGAATCGCCTGGGGAATATTCGCCTCCTCAATACTCATATGGAAAAAGTCGGCCATTATCCTAAGCCCCGGGCTGTTTATCTTTCTGACTATCTCAACGGCCTGCTCTAAGCGATTGACAAAATGGGTCTCATAGCGATTAAGGGGCTCCAGCAGGATCACCGAACCAACCTTTTCGGCGTGGAGGGAGAGTTCCTCCAAAAGCTGAAGCAGAAGTTCTCGTTCTAACTCAACAGCATCCTGGTAAGGTGAGAGGTCTGGCAATTGAGGCTTGCCAAAGATAGGCACTACAATCAATCCCACTGCTCCGATGTCGGCAGAGACCTGCAACAACTCTTTGATATCCCTCACCGCTAGTAAGCGATCCTGGGGTTCTGGGCTCAACAGGTATCCCGGTACCCAGCGCAGATGGAACTGGCTTTTACCTTGCCTTTGGCAGTAAGCCTGGCTATTTCCCGCCTCCTCTGGGCCAGTCCACTGCCGCCGAATTCCATCCCTTCAAACCCATACTGCTCTGACCGGGCAAGTTTCTCCTCTAAAGTTTTTCCCGGCACCATTCCTTCCTGACAAGACAGTTTCACCTTTTCCTCCCTCCAATTTATTTGATTATCTGGTAACTGGTGAGCAGTCAGTTGTGAGTTAGCTACTCACAACATCTGTAAACTATTGATTAATGACAGATGACTAATAACTTTTTCACTTAATCTTTAGATCAAGCTGGAGCGAGAACTCGCATTTTTTACCCTTTTGGGTCTTCTGCCACCGGTATTTTGCCGAGAGTTTCCCCCAGCTCATTTTTTGGGCTACAAACAGATACCATTTCACTCCTTTGCCATAGATAAACCTGGAAAAGGCCGCTCCCGGATGATCGGTTTCAAATTCATAAATTCTTGAATCATAGGAATTTGTCTTAAAAGTGGTTAAACGCCCACAGATAATTGAAGAACGTAAAAGGCTGATGCGAAAGTCTAAGAAGGCAGAGAGCCCCTGCTCACGGCGGAAGTCTTCAAAGTTCAGGAAGACTATCTCTGCCCTACTCCTTAATCGCCATCTTTTATCCGGGCTCCAGCTCGCATCCAGGCGTATTCGGTTGTTCCGCCGTCCCAGGGCCTCTTTAAACCGCTGATTGTATTTAGACCGGAGATCAAGAAGAATATCAGCCTGGCGGGAAAATTCGTGAGCCACCACCAATCCCCATTTGTCTCCGCGAGTTGGTACCGGTTCGTGATATCTTCGGTAGGGATATCGGTATTGATCTACATAGAACAACAGGTCTGTGTTTTTAGTGGGTGAACAGACCAGCGAGGCAAACAGGCCGGTCTCATTGTACAGTTTCCCCGAGGCAGAGAAGGCGGAGCCGTGGAAGCTGTGGAAGTCGCGGCTGTAGCTTCGGGCTAAGGCTGAAACCTTCACCTCGGCAATCTTAGAGGTAGTTCCAATGAGAACTGCTTTACCCCCACCACTGCAGGAGGCCGCCTCGCCATAAAGATTCAGGTTCGGCCAGATGATATCCCAGTCTATTCCCCAAACGGAGTTCTTAGACCCAGTAAAGGTATACCTTTTTCTCTCCAAGTCGTAGTTATGAAAGGGGGGATTGAAGGAAGAGAAGGCAAAGCTGGCTCCGAGTTTCAGGTTCTTTCGGGCACCGTACAAAAATCTACCGCCTGTCAGTTTTTCGGAAAGCAGGTCCTTTTTAGCCCTCTCTGAAGCTTTAACATGATATCCACTGGTAAGCAGCGTCTTTACTGTGCCATCTTCGTTTAAGCTGGCATCGAACCTGCTCTGGGAGAAAAACAGTGCCCATTGGGTAGCCTTGAAAGACTTTTTCAGAAAAACCCCCCGCAAGACACCGTTCTCTACACTGGAACGGTAGCCAACAGAAGAGCTGTCTTTTTTCTTAGGCGACCTGGGATCGCTTATTGAGTAGCTCCAGCGGCTGAAGACCAATCCCTGGGCAAACCCAGGCCGAAAATCTCCTGCCACCACCTGATCAATTCCAGCTATTCGTTCAACCTGAAGGTAACCGGTCCTAAAATCGGCTAAGTCTCTTTCATCTGAATCTTTCTCCACCAACAGACCAAGTTCGTACTTATCGGCCGCTGAGAGACTTAGTCTCTGGTAGAGAGTCAGAGAGTGCGGTAGCAGTTCTCCCTGTAACCTATTTTTCTGTTTGACCCGCAGACGCTCTTTTAAAGTTAAGGGCAGAGGTCGGTGTATAATAACATAAGGGCGCAGGCTCTCAATTAGCTCTCTATCAAGACCCTTTATCCGAGAAAGCTCGTCTTTGCTCTCAAACGGGCCGTGCCTTCGGCGGAAGTTGACGATCGCCTGTGCCTCTTTCTCTGAAAGCCAGGGGATAGCCAATAGGTCAGATACTCCTGCCCGATTCAGATCAACGGGATTAATCTCTAAGTCGGCAAGCAGCTCTGAATAATCGCCCTCGGAGTCTAAGAAGGCTTCTGTAGGGAGGGAAACCTCCGCCTGGCTAAGGCTGGAGATGAAGAGAGATAGAATCAAAACGAAGAGAAACGCAAGGAAGCCGTATCTTATCATTGGGGGACAAACTGGCTATCGGAGAAGAGCTTTTTTGACAATCCTGTCTCCATGAATGGTGAGCAGAAACACGCTTTGGTTAGTTCTCTGACGGAAGGAGATCTCTCCGGATGCCCCTTGGAATTCCCAAATTTTGTCCAGTGCCTGACAGAGTTCTTCTCTGGTTCGGGCCCCTTTTTGCCAAGCCTGTAGAATTAAATTGGCAGCGTCATATCCGAAGGTAGCCACCTTAGTGGGATTCCTGCCGTATTCTTGCCTGAACTGATCGACGAATCTCCGGACAGAGGGGAAATCGTTCTGCTCAAAGTATTCGGCTACAAAGATCGCACCTTTCACATAGTCACCCCCCAGTTGGAGAACTTCTGGGGAGTTCCAACCGCTTCCACCCAAGAGCTGGGTTTCAATCCGCCAGAAGGCAACCTGAGAGGCGATAAGAGCAATCTCCTGGGGAGCTCCCACCACTAAGAATCCCTCAATGGTGGTTAACGGAACCAGTGTCTCGGTTGTATCCTGCATAGCCAGTATCGATTCCAACGAGTCAGGGGGAAGCAATTCCAGACCAGCTTCCCTCACCTTTTGCAATTGGGCCCCGAAATCTGTTGTCCCGGTGGCGTACCACTCCTGGAGCACTATTCTTCCACCCAACATTTCTGTCCGTTGGACAAAATTCTCTGACATCTGCTGGCCACGAGAATTTAAAGGGGCTAATACTGCCAGAGTCTTAAAGCCCAAGTCCTCCACCGCATACTCGGCTATCCGCTCTGCCTGGACTCGAGGAGTAGTATTTAACTGGAAGATATACTCTCCAATGGTGGTCAGCCTGTCCTGGTTTGCGGTAGGGGCAATTAGAGGGATTTTTGCGCAGTTCGCCACTGCGGCAGCAGCCACTGTCGGCAGGCTGAAGACGGGTCCTACTACTGCCAGTAAATTCTTATACTCTGCCAATCTCTGGATGGCCTTGACTGCTCCAATAGTACTGCTCTTGGTGTCTTCAATTGTTAGAGTGAGCTCGGATGGGTTCTCTGCATCCCGCAAGGCCAACTTCGCTCCATCTAACAGGTCTTGTCCAAAGGTACTATCTGGCCCGGAAATAGGGCAAAGAAGACCTATAGCTGGAAGTGCAGGAGAAATAGGCTCTACTTTAGGTACATAAGTTTTAACAAGATCCCTGCGCTGAAGTTCTCCGACCTGTAAAGGCGAAAGTCTGGTTTCGACAATCCGGTCGATTATCTTCTGGGCCTTTTGCTTCAGCCTGCTGTCGCCTTTGTTTCCAACAACCTTTGCATATTCCTCTACTGCATCCAGATATTTCCCTTGCCGAAAGCGGCACCCACCAATGAGGTAGACGGCATAAGGGGAGTATCGAGTTCTGGGATAAGTCTCCAGCAATTTCTGAGCTGCCTGGATTGCCTGTCCATATCCAGCCAGTTTATAAAGGGTTTTGGCTACCATAAGCTGTGCTGCGGAAGATCGTTGGTTAGAAGAGAATTGTAGAATTCCCTGGAAATCATCCAGTGCAGCCTGGAAATCGCCTATTTTATAGCTTTCTACTCCCTGGACAAAAAGAGTCTCTGCCCGAGAGTTAAAAGCCTCGCCACTACAATAGGCAGCACAAGAAATTAGCATAATAGCCGAGAAAACAGTCAGCCACAGTTTAGACAACCGATATCTTTCCATCTCTTCACCAGCCTTCTTCACAGCTACAGCCTCCTTTTACATACTATGCAAATCTCAGTATATCCGCTCCTCAGAAAGGATTTTTCCATAATAGCAGGCATTGTGATGTCAAGTAGCTTCATTACAACCCCATTAATACTGAACGGATCGATACCAGTTGTTTCTACCGGCAGGAATCCATTGTTAATGAACAGTGTGTTCAGATTACGATAAGTATATGATTTTTCGTAACCATGCTGCCACAAACCAAAGTGAATTAATTGGTACAGCTTCCACAGCGAGAACCTCGCCGGCACAAAGGTGATCAAGTACCCATCCTTTTTTAGAATCCTCTTCGTCTCTTTCAGAAAGGGAGTTTCGTCCTGGAAGTGTTCCATTAGTCCAGCGCTGAAAACAAGGTCAAAACTGTCCTGGGGGAAAGGGATATTTCTACAATCGGCTACAATGCCGTCGGAAATCTCCCGCCTTACCAAGTTCACGGCAACAGGGCTGTTATCTAAGGCATAACATCTCACATCCCCTCTTTTTTTCTTCAATAATCTGATATTAGAACCATAACCACATCCTATTTCAATGACTTGCTTTTCCGATAAAACTATTTTGTCTAAATAAGCATTTATTATCTTATCTCTCTGGAGAACAAGCCATCCCTCTGCCTTAGACAGTGAATATCTTTTCCAATACTGGTTCCATTCGATCATATTCTGCTAAAAATCCTTCAAAAGAGCCCGTCAGAGGAATCTGGATTTGCTTGCTCCAGTAGAACCCCTGGTTGGCGTAATGCCTTTCTATCCTCCACTGTTTGAGCTGCAAACAGCACTCCCCCGATAAGGCTGACGGCAATACCTACAGCGTAAATCATTAATGACAACGAGAGGGCTTCGCAACTATCTCTGCCAACCCTGGATAGCAAAAACACATATCCTGCCTCCCGTATTCCAACCCCATTTACAGAGAGAGGAAACATACTTATAAGTCCAATTACCGGGACGAACAGAACGAAGTCAAGGACAGATAGCTCCAATCCAAGGGCTTGGCTCACAGAATAGCTGAACACCACAAAGAACAGTTGAGCACAGATAGAGATGACAAAAACCTTCGCCAACGCTCCAGGATAGTGACGGTAGAGGTTTACCGATTCAGAGAAACGGACTAACCTCTTCCCTATTCCCATTGTCTTTATCTTTTCTAAGACATTTGTGAGGTAGAGAAAGAACCGCTGGTTAAAAAAAATGAGCAGCAAAAATAGCAGCAGGAGGAGAACCAGAAAGCTCAATATTAAAACATAGTGGCCATCCATCCCTGGGGCTATGAATGTCAATGAGAATAAAAACATACAAGTGATAGCCGAAAACCCCACTAATCGCTCAGTGAAGACAGAGGCCAGGGAGACAGCTCCTTTTCCACTCTGCTTGGCAGTGCCGTAAGCCCGGTAAAGGTCACCTCCTACACTTGTGGGAAGAAAGTTATTGAAGAAAAAACCAATAAAATACAGCGACACAAGTTTTTTGAAGGGGAGGGTAACCTTTTGCGCCTGCAGTAAAATGTGCCAACGGCAAGAGATTATAAAAACTGTGGAGACATAGATTAGAAAGGCAGTTAATAAGAAAAATAAATTGGAGGAACCTACTATGGAAAGGATTGCCTTAACATCGGTTTTGGAGATCAGAAAGGCAAGTAAGGAGATGCTTACCAGCACCTGAAGTGCCTTTAGAGATTTTCTTTTCATTATGTATTCCAAAAGCAAGTAGTATCTGTTAATTCTGAATGATACTCAGCGGCCTGTTTTTATTGATAGCCTGACTCAACAGGTTTAACATTTGGGCGGCACTCACATCCCAGTCAAAACCCGAGGCCCAGTTCAATGCCCCCGTTGAGAGTTTTTCTCTCAGTTTTCTATCACCAAGTATTAGGATAATTTTTTCAGCGAGATCTCGTATATTCCCGTATTCAAAAAGCAATCCTGTCTGGCCATCGATGACAGAATCCTTTAATCCAGGGGCATCAGAGGCAATAACTGGGGTACCACAAGCATTCGCCTCTATGTTTGTCAGTCCCCAACCCTCCTTAGGTGAGGAGTTCACAACCACATGAGAGCGCTCCAGAAGCTCTACTTTGCGTCTTTCGCCTATGTACCCGGTGAACTCCACAGTGCTATTAAGTCC
Organism: Candidatus Latescibacterota bacterium; assembly: GCA_030640765.1. Classification (GTDB taxonomy): domain Bacteria; phylum Latescibacterota; class MVCY01; order MVCY01; family MVCY01; genus MVCY01. Next base: position 6,788 of record DAOWIT010000103.1, read on the forward strand.
GAGTTTCACAGTTAGCCTCTGCAACTGGTTTTTATCACTTCCTTCGCCGATAATGAGAAGCTTCACTCTGTCGATCTTATCAGCAACTATCCGCATCGCCTTTATTAAAGTGTCGACGCTTTTGTATTTCTTGAGTCGTCCTATAAAGGCAACGGTTGGAATATCAAATTTCGCCAGGCCTGACGGCCTATAAAGTTGATGATCCACACAGTTGTAAATCACAGTGAGGTTCTTCTCCCGCATTCCCATATGTGATAACTCTTGCTTCGAGCTCTGAGAGACGACACTGAAGGGGACATTCTTATAGAAAAAGGGAATTAGCCTCTCAGAAAGATAGACATACGTGGCTGCCGGAAAAGTGGTCTCTTTATAAATGGTCTTACCAAAAAGATGATGAATGATGCCCAGTAATGGTTTTTTGACGAATAACGGGCTATAAAAGGGGATTTTATTTATGTCTTCTACCACAACATCGAATTCAAGGTTTTTGCCCAGAGCATAATATACAAAAGGGACAAAGAAGTTAAAGGTTCCCCTTGTTCCACATCTGATAACCCGGATTCCTTGAACTATCTCCTCTCTTTTAGCACCGCTGAACCGACTGCACAGTAGGGTAATATCGTGGCCCCATTTCGAGATACGGGAAAAGATCTCAAAAAGATGAACCTCTGCTCCCCCCCCGAGAGGATTTTTGATATCTTGCCAGTTGATAACCAGAATTCTCATTCTTTTGTCTTCAAGCTCTCCTGAGCAAGGGCTTTTTGCCTTAGAGTATCGATCTCTTTCTTCAGTTGCTCGTCCTCAGGGTAAAGGGGCAGGAGCTTCTCTAAGGTCTGAACCGCACCATGGTACTCTCCCTTTTTTTTCAGCAACATTGCCCATCCATAATATCCGTCTGGTGCAGATGGAGCTATAGAAATCAGCCGTTGGTAAGCTTCTACAGCCTTGTCTCCCTCCCCCAGTCTTTCGGCAAGGGCGGCTAAATAGCTTATTGCCTGGGGATTATCTTGAGCGGAAAACAGAGCCTCCTCAAGGTAGCCTTTTGCCTCTTCTTCTCTTCCCATTCCACGGCAGAGGTCCACCAGCCTGTAATACTCGTCCCAACCCAGAGAGAGCACATCCTCATTTTTTTTCATTACCTGATAAGCCGCTTCTCTGTTTCTCTCCTGCAAATAGGTCTCGGTGAGTTCAAGAAAGGCAAACTTATAGTTGCCCAACAGCTTCCTTGTATTCCAATCCTTAAAGACCTTTGGATCCTTAACTCCTCTGTATTGATATACCTCTAGAAGGTTGTGGTGGGCCCTTTCTTTGTTAAATTGAATCTTACGGATAGCTCCCATCTTCACTGCTGGATATTCATCTTTGTTTTTGAGTAATTTGTAAACCATCCCCTCCATAGTCAGATATTCATCCAGCCCGATTTTATTCTCGTTGGAGACAGTTACCGCAAAATAGATAGGCAGTTTCCATTTATTAGCCTGGATGATTCTGAAAACCATTATGTCCTGTATTCGCAAGAGATTGAAGCCCTTCGGAGGGGACAGCTTCCAGGAGATCCCGGCCACTTCCACCTCTTTTGGTTCGGGCCAATAGCGCCTGGAAAGACTCTCTCTGCTAGTTGCACAAAGCACTTTCTCTATATATTTGTCATCTAAATTTATTGGGACCCCGTTGCTCTTAAGTTGCTTTATATACCAGGGTGTGTTGAGCAGACTGAGGTTAACTACCTTCACATCCTTTCTGACCTTTTGAACCTCCTGCAGGAACCAAAGGGGAAAGGTGTCGTTGTCGCCGTTGGTGAAAAGGATGCCGTTGGGTTCGCAGGATTGAAGCAAGTTATAGGCATAATCGTAGGCGATGTAATCGCCGGTGCGGTCGTGGGAATGGTAGTGTTCAATGAGGAAGTTGGCTGGCATCGTTAAGAAAAGAATCCCCACGGCACAGGCCACTACCGGTAGACGCAACTTCTTACCTATGTAGTTTAACAGAACAGATGCGGTTATTCCAATCCAGATAGCAAATATGCCGGCAGCACCTACAAAGAAATAATCCCTTTCCCGGGCTTGCGGATCGGCCATATTAAGGTAGCCAACCAGGCCAAACCCTGCTAACAGAAAAAGGAGTAAAAACGGCCAAAACCGTTTGGGATCAAACTTGCCGTGCAGATAGATTCCCACAAATCCCAAAGTTAGAGGGATAAAGGGAACTGCCACCTGAACCGGAGTGTGGTCTTCGGTCACTCGGTGGAAAACTGAGACAACCTTGGGAAAGGCTAAGGGAAACTGCTGGAAGAAATATTTTA